>DATEWL010000298.1:0-4433 GCA_035258025.1 Candidatus Acidiferrum sp.
CGTTTACCATGGGTCAATGGATGTGGGATCCCGGTTTCGGCTGGACTTTTGCCAGCTATCAACCGTGGGGTTGGGCTCCTTATCACTATGGCGGTTGGCTCTTTGACGCCTCTTGCGGCGGATGGTTCTATTCGCCGCCAGCTTACTTCGGCTACGGAGGCTACGGCCGATACCCGGTAAAGCGTCCTCCTCCCATCGTCCATCCACCGCGCCCGCTCTATCGCGCGACTACTGCCGTTTTCGTCCGCCAAAACGGCCAGCTCGCTGTCGTGCCAATGCACCCGCTCGATAAGAATGGCAAGACTCCGCTGAACCTGGAGCATGGTGTTTTTTCCGTCGATCCCGCCAGAAATGCAACGGTGCCGGCTCTCTCCGCGTCAGGTGGACAGAAATGGGAAACCGTAAAATCTCCGCAGCGCGATGCGCTTAGCGGCGGTCTCGTTGCTACAACGGCGCCAGTGCGCACTTCGCGCACGCTTATTGAAGGAAGCAGCGGGACGCGCATTGTTTCCCTCAACCACGATTCTTCCATCACGTACGACCCACACGAGCACCGCTTTGTTAACAACAATGCTGCTCCACCTTCCGTACGCGAGACAGAACCACTTGCGGGAAAGAATGTGCCGGGTGGGGCTAGGAACGATCACATCACACAGATTCCTCCAACCGTAACGGCAACGCGTGTTGCTAGTGCATCCGCTCCCGCGCGCGCCACGGCTCCGCCCTCTCGTTCAATGGCACCGCCGCCGGCGCCTCGCTCCTCAAGCAGCGGTGGGGGCGGTGGCACTTACTCCGGCGGAGGCGCATCCTCGCGCGCTTCATCAGCGGCCTCTTCGTCCGCGTCGCACGCTTCAGCTTCTTCCTCTGGCGGCGGTGGTGGAGGCGGCCGCCCGCACTGAAGCATTCATCATTTCAGAAATTCCCGAAAAAACGGCTCCTCGATTGGGAGCCGTTTTTCGTTTCTAGGAGAAGAGCACTCCGGCGTAGCCTACGACCGCGTCAAAGTCTCCGGAAACATCCCCCGACGTCGCATAACGCACCAACTCTGCCCGCGCGCCGCCCAGGCTTTGCAGCGCCGTCAGCATAGCTACGGTCGGCCCCAATCCACACATGGAGATCGCCTCATTCCGGCAGGTGTCGTACAGTCCCCGAGCGTCCAGTGCCAGAATTCGGTCGATTGCCATGCCATCCTTCACCCGCGTCGCTGGCTCATTTTCGTAGTGATTCAAATCGGAAGTCGTCACCAAAAGTATTTCCTCCGTGGAAGCGGCCAGCACTCGTCCGATAGCTTCGCCCACGGCGACAAGATCCTCGAAACGCAATGTCCCGAGCGCGACAGGCACAAACGTAAACCCCGGCTGTAGCACCTGCAAAAACGGGATTTGCACCTCCAGCGAATGCTCGCTGCTGTGCACCACGCTGTCTTCGCGCAACAACGGGCAAACCGCGCGTAACGCCTCCGCTAAAGCTTGATCGATCGCTGCATCTCCTAACGGCGTCCTCCACGCTCCGCTAGAGAGAATCGCGGCATTTTCCCCTCGCGGATAATGCCGGACGCCGAGAATCACAATTTTTTTCGGTATCGCTATTCGCGCATAGACCGCTCCCGCCACGTGCCCTGAATAGACGTAGCCCGCATGCGGCACCAGGCACGCTTTCACCCGCACGAGCGTGGCGTTTCCGTCAGTTTTTGTGAATTCCCGAATCAGTGCAGTCAGTTCCGTTGGATGGGAGGGGTAAAATCGTCCGGAAACAGCGGGCAGGCGAAGCATTAAGCCGTTCCGCAAATCAAAGTGGCCTGGAGGGTTTGCCTTTGACCTTGAGGGCTTTCAACGATGTCGGGTCGTAATAAACCGTGACCTTGTCGCCGTACTGGTAGCCGCCCCGGTCGACAATTGTCTGCATTTCCGTTGACGCTCGCTCGGAGAGTGCGAACGTCTGGAGGGACATGTCATTTCCCTTTGCGCGCACCGTGATCTGCACAGTGTTCGCATGCATCACGTAACCTTCAAACTTGCCAAGCCCCACATATTTCGGCTTCGGCTTGATCGTGTTGACGATAATCGGTACGGCGGTATCAATAATAACGGGCTTAACTACCTCGGGAACCTGCGCGCGAATTGGCGCGCTAAAAACGCCCGCCATCACCAGCGTCGCAGCACTCAATCCCGCGATTTTTGTCAGTGCCTTCATTCGATGTCGTCCGTCGCAATCCTCAACGATTTCAAAAACCGTACATCCTGCGGCGTCATCGTCAGCCTTGCCGCGGGCTTCTTGTCCGGAACCTGATCAAACGATTCCTGGTCCACCTGAATTCTCAACGATTCCAAAAAGCGCCGGTCCTGCGTCGTCAGCTTCGCTGCCTCGGCTGCGGCTGCATCCCGCTTCGCCAAACCGATCGTCGCATCCAGCTTCAGCACGATATCGTAGCCGTGCGCGCGCACTCCGGCAATGGCGCCTGTGATCCGGTCGGAGTCGGACACCGTATCATTGATTGCGTGTCCCAATTCACGAAGCAAGTTCTTCAGGTGATCGTCGAGTTGCAAGGGCTGCTCCCCTCACTTCAATTGCCATTCTAGGCCCGCATTTCTTAGGATACAAGTCACCTCGTTTTGCGTTGTCTCCAATAGGTTCACAGTACGTTAGTGCAGGTCTGGAGCGCCTTCCGCAGCCTTTCTACTCCATTCCTCAACGGATTTCACTCCTTGTTTTGCGCTAAGATGCACTCATGTCTTCGATAGCCACATCACCGGCAGCCGCGGGTCGCCAGGGAGGTTTTCAGCGCTTTTGGCGTGCGCTGAAGCAACTCTTCCTCGAGCTGGCCGGCGCTGCGTTTGCATTTCTGGGAATCCTCTGGCTCAATGCCGCTCTGCGCTCCTGGACGCGCGACGTATCCGACTGGATCATCGCCACAGCCGTAGCCTTCGCCCTGGTATTCTTTTTTTTCGCACTAAGTTCGTTCCGCCGCGCCCGCAAGCTGTAATCTATTCCCGTAGGGGCACGGCACGCCGTGCCCGCTCTTGCTGTTACCTGTTCCCAATTGGCTCAAAATATCGGCGCAAAAATGTCTGACACAAAAACCAAGCCCTCCGTCGAACGCAAAGAGCACTTCACAACTCTCTCCGGCCTTCCCATCGATCGCCTCTACACCCAAGACGATCTTTCCGGTGTGGATCCGGAATCGTCCATCGGCTACCCCGGCGAATTCCCCTACACCCGCGGCATCTACCCAACGATGTACCGCGGCCGCCTCTGGACCATGCGCCAGTACGCCGGCTTTGGCACTGCGGTCGAATCCAACCAGCGCTACCGCTATCTCCTGAGCAAAGGCCAAGCAGGCCTCTCCGTAGCCTTCGATCTACCAACCCAAATTGGCATGGATTCCGACCATCCCCTGGCTCTAGGCGAAGTCGGCAAAGTCGGCGTTGCCATCGATTCCCTCGAAGACATGGAAACCCTCTTCGACAACATCCCCCTGGAAAAAGTCTCCACCTCCATGACCATCAACGCTACCGCCGCCATCCTTCTCTGCCTCTACGTCGCCGTTGCTAAAAAGCAAGGCGCTAACCTCGCAAAAATCTCCGGCACCGTACAAAACGACGTCCTCAAGGAATACATCGCTCGCGGCACCTACATCTATCCGGTGCGCCCCGCCATGCGCATCGTCACCGACATCTTCGCCTGGTGCCGCGACAATCTCCCCAAGTGGAACACCATCTCCATCTCCGGCTACCACATTCGCGAAGCCGGCTCCACAGCCATCCAGGAAGTCGCCTTCACGCTCGCCGACGGCATCGCCTACGTCCAAGCCGCGCTCGACGCAGGCCTCGCCGTCGATGAATTCGCCCCACAACTCTCCTTCTTCTTCAACGCCCATAGCGACCTCCTTGAAGAAATCGCCAAGTACCGCGCCGCCCGTCGCCTCTGGGCCAAAATCATGCGAGACCGCTTCGGCGCAAAAGACCCACGCTCGCTCCTCCTACGCTTCCACGCCCAAACCGCCGGCTCCTCCCTCACTGCTCAGCAACCCGAAAACAATATCGTTCGCGTAGCAATCCAAGCCCTCGCCGCCGCTCTAGGCGGCTGCCAATCGCTCCACACCAATTCCATGGACGAAGCCCTCGCCCTCCCCACCGAAGACGCCGCGCTCATCGCCCTCCGCACGCAACAAATCCTAGCCCACGAAACCGGAGTCACCAACACGATCGATCCCGTAGCCGGCTCCTACGCCATCGAGCATCTCACCAACGAAATTGAGCAGGGTGCCGTTGATTACATTTCCAAGATTGACGCCATGGGAGGAATGCTGCACGCCATCGAATCTGGCTTCGTCCAGGGCGAAATTCAAAAAGCCGCCTACGATTTCCAGCGCACCGTTGAATCCAAAGAACAAATCATAGTCGGCGTAAATGACTTCATCGCCGAAGAAGAGC
>DATEWL010000299.1:0-9194 GCA_035258025.1 Candidatus Acidiferrum sp.
GCTTGGCGCGGGAATTAAGAGCTCCTCGTCTGGATTGCACAGCGTTCGAAACACGTAGGAATACGCTTCGCTCGTGCTCGTCGTCAGGAAAATGTCGTCGTTCGAAACAATCGCCGCTCGCTCCGCGTAGTACTGCGCCACCGCGGTCCGCGCCACCGCGAGCCCTCGCGGATTCGGCTCATATTTCAGCGCCGCAGGATTGCGCAACGCGCTTAGTATGGCCTCCTCTTCATAGTGAAATCTGCACTCCGTCGGATTCGAAAGCGTCAAATCAATCAACGGCTTCCCTGCCGCGCGATGCGCCGCTAGCGCCGTGCCTAAGCGGTTCGTCTCGAGATTCCAATTTGTCCGTTTCGCAAACATTTTGTTTGGCGCATCATTATATAGGCGGTTGGCGCTGGGCCGGGATCGATGGCATATACTCGGGAGGTTCCTCCAAGCTCCGATTGACAAGTGAACAAACGATGGGCGTGCACCCACGAACAATTTCCTCGCTCGAGCCCGTACCGCAACTCGATCTTGCGGCGCAACACGCAGCCATTGGCACCGAAATACGAGCTGCCGTCGAACGCGTTCTAGCGTCGCAACAATTTATCCTGGGACGCGAAGGCTCCGCATTCGAGCAGGAAATTGCAGAACTCTGCGGCGTAGCGCACGGCGTTGGCGTCGCATCCGGAACGGACGCCCTGATCCTTGCGCTGCGCGCTTGTGGGGTTCAGGCCGGCGACGAGGTTCTGATCCCGCCGTTCACATTCGTCGCCACGGGCAGCGCGGTCAGCGCGCTCGGCGCCAAGCCAGTCTTTGCCGACATTCGGCCGGACACTTATAACCTTGATCCTGCCGATCTCACGCGTCGCGTGACTCCGCGGACTCGCGCGATTATTGCTGTGCACCTTTATGGACTTGCTTGCGACATGGACCCGATAGTGGATTTCGCGCGGGCGCACAATTTGAGCGTGATTGAAGATAACGCGCAATCTATCGGCGCGAAGTATAAAGGACGTCGCGCCGGCTCACTCGGAGACGCCGCCTGCCTCAGTTTTTATCCCACAAAAAATCTTGGCGCGTACGGCGACGCGGGGATGGTCGTTACCGACTCGAGAGAAATGGCTGCGCGGCTAAGATCGCTGCGAAATCACGGGCAATCCACCAAATATGTGAGCAGCGAGCCCGGTTGGAACAGCCGCCTGGATGAAATCCAAGCCGCGATTTTGCGCGCAAAGTTGCTCCACCTACCTGAATGGCAACGCGCGAGGCAAGCGCATGCAGCCGCGTATACAAAGCTTTTGCTCGGCATACCTGGCGTCGCACCGCCGCTCACTCCGGAAGCGTATGAGCATGTGTTTCACCAATATACGATTCGCGTGGAGCAGCGTGACGCGCTCGTGCAGTTGCTGAGCGAGAGGAAAATTGGTAGTGCGGTTTACTATCCTGTTCCGCTCCATCTGCAGCCGCTCTACGCTTCGCTAGGCCACAAGGCTGGCGATTTTCCGCACGCGGAGCACGCCGCGCAAGAAGTGCTTTCTCTCCCCATGTTCCCTGAGCTGCGCTCCGAACAAATTACGCGCGTTGCGGAAGCTCTCGCGGAATTTGTCACCCATTAATCAGCTTCCTCTGACCCCACAGTCTCGAACCGCAAATCATTTTCCCAAATAGAGAAGAGCCAGCAAAAAAAACCAGAGGCCATCCATAAAGTGCCAGTAGTAGGAGGCGACTTCGGCGGCGACGGAGCGCGAAACTTTCGCTTTTTCAAATTTGCGGAAGGACACGTAGAGCAGGGCGCAGATTCCACCAAGAAGATGTAAGCCATGCAAGGCGGTAAAAATATAGAAAAAGCTGCTGGCCTGATTGGTAGACACGTAAAAACCTGCGAGGACAAATTGGCGCCAGGCGATCAGCTGGCCGACCAGGAAAAGGATGCCGAGAGCTGTGGCAGCGAACCAGAGTTGCCGGAATTTTCGGACGTCCGCGAGCGCCAGGCGCCGGCGAGCTAGCTCCATCGTTATGCTGCTTAGGAGCAGTATCGCCGTGTTGACCCAAATGAACCACGGAAGATGCAGCGGCACCCAGCGGTTGCTGTTGGCCCGTGTATAAATAAAAGCGCTGGCCATGGCCATGAAAAACATGACGATGGAAACGATTGCGATCACGATCGCCGTGGCATAGCGCCTCGAGGAAGGCACGCGCGGCCAGCCACGCTTGCCACCTTCGTCCCCATCATCTCCACCTGGAGGCGAATTTTTCCCTCCGCCGCCACCGATGTCTTCGATGATGAGTTCAATGTCCTCGACGATGGTTGAGCCTGGCATGTGAGCCTTTTTACTTTTCCTTAGTGCTTGCTTCAGTTGCCTGCTTCATTTGTGACGCCCGCTCCACAGGCGCAGGTGCAACATTCTGCGGCACAAAGTCTGTAGCCGCACCTGAAGCGCTGAACTCGTACGCGCCGCGATAGACCATTGGTTCGCTCGCGCTAAAGTTGGCGATGGGCGGCGGCGACGGAACGCTCCATTCGAGAGTGGTGGCACGCCACGGATTGTGGTCTTCGGTTTTTTCGCCGCGCCATAGGCTCCAAATAAAATTCAAGAGAAAAAGAGCCTGCGCGGCAACGGTGAGAATCGTAGCAACAGTGACGAACGTGCGAAGCGAGGCGCCTGGTGGCACGGCCGCGGGTAAGTCGACGCCTGGCATGCGTGAGTGGGCCATCAGGCCGAGCCAGTGCATAGGCATAAATACGCAATAGACTCCAGCGAAGGTAAGCCAGAAGTGAAACTTGCCGAGAGTTTCGTTGAGCCGGCGAGCGAACATTTTAGGGAACCAGAAAAACAGGGCACCGAGGATTGCGAATGTGGCAGCGACGCCCATCACTAGATGAAAGTGGCCGGTGACGAATTCGTCGCTGATAGGTGCAGTCGCGAGATCGTTGCGTGCGAGAAAAAGTCCGGAAACGCCGCCCGCCAGGAAAAGAGAGACAAATCCGAGAGCGAAGAGCATGGCGGTATTGAGCTGGATTTTGGCGTGCCAAAGAGTGCCAAACCAACTAAACAGGAGAACGCAAGCAGGCAAGCCGAGCGACGAGGCCAACAGAGAAAAAACCAGCGGGGACCAGGGATTGAGGCCGCTCGAAAACATGTGCTGGCCCCAAACGCAAAAACCGAAGAGCCCAACACCGCAAAGAGCGAAGACGGCAGCACGCTCCGCCCAGACGGGCTTGCGGGAGAAAGTTGAGAGCAGGTGCGAGACGATTCCGAAACACGGAAGCATGGCGACATAGACTTCGGCCTGCGCGAAAAACCAAAAGAGGCGCTGCCAGAGGGAAAGCAGCGTGGACTGCGCGAGAGACGGCGGCTGCCGGGAAAGAAAAGTTAGCGACGAGAAAAATTGGGAACCGAGGAGACGGTCGGAGAGGAGAAAAACGCAGGCAGCGAGAAGAATGCTGAAAATCAACACACTGAGGATGGCGTTGATGAACCAGGCCCAAACGGTGAGAGGCATCCGTGGCAAAGTCATGCCCTTGGCGCGAAGATCGAGCGTGGTGACGGCGAAATTAAGGGCCGTGAGCAACGCAGCGAGGCAGAAGAGCGCGACGCTGGCAGTCCAAAGCGTGAGGCCGGAACCAGGATGGACAAAAAAAGCGGTGGTCATGCCAGCGAGCGAGGCAACAGTGAGCCAAAACGAAAACAGATTCAGCGCGGGAAACGCCATTTCGCGCGTGCCAATTTGTAGAGGCAAGAAATAGTTGCCGAAGCCGGCCTGCGGCGCAGCGGTGAGCACAAGGAAAACCATCAAGGAACCGTGGAACATGGTGAGCGCGGTATAGCGCTCCGGCGTGCTGCCAAATCCGGAAAGAAATGGAATTTGCGCGCCAGGCCAGACGAGGTGAATGCGCATCAGCAAGGAGAGGAGCATTCCGAGGAGCACGCTGCCCAAAGCAAGCCAGAGGTAGCGCAGACCGATCACCTTGTGGCCGGTGCTGAAAAGGGTGCGTGCGAGAAAACCGGAAGGGGGTGCTTCCGGGGCGACGCTGCCGCTGCTGTCGTAAGTGACCATACCGGGAGCAACTATACGCCTGCCGGCTTGAGGCTGGAAGCGCGCCGGCGAATCAGTGGATATTGACTTGTGACCATTGGAAAAGAATCTCGCCCAGCTTCTGCCTCGATAGTTGTCGTGGTCGGAGCAGGAAGCGGATCTTGCAAGCGCTGGGGGCCGACTGAGTTTCGTGCGGGGGGGGTACATCCATAGCGTTTTTGCAGAAAGTTTTGAAATTATTGAATGTAAGAGGGCTGTTGAAAACCTCCTTTTTGCGAGTTAGTTGCGCTAGCGCAACGACCGGGAGTGGTCAAGAGTGACACCCTCTGCGCACGAAATTTTCTGATGCGTTTGCTAATTCTTCGTGTGGTGCTGTGTTTACTTGAAAAGGTAATGGAATGAATCTTGGCGTTTGGCTGAAACCCGCCGGCGATAACGCGGAATGGATTGTTCGGGCGATCTCACGATTCGCCACAGTGCATGTCCCCATGCACTAACATTCCTGACCAAATCTATTCAGCAACAATCTCTGTCAGAAAGGCCTGAAAACAGCTAACACCATGTCGGCAGACTCAAGGTGTGGCTGTACAAAAATAATCACAGTCTCTTGTTTCGAGTTGTAGGTTTGACCAGACATTGAGTTTTCGTAAATCAACTTTCAGGAGTCAATTTAGGAGGATTCGCCTTGGTTATCAGTCTTCGTCTGAAGCAATTCATTTTTGTTCTGTCTTTCTTCGCACTTCTATTTGCGGCAGGTATCGTTCAAGCGCAGACGCAAGCTCAGTCTCGCATCCTTACTCCGATCAAAAATGAAGAGCGTTTCACGGTCGCAGGCTCCACTTCGCCATTGTTGAAGGCCAGCGTCGATAACGGCCGCATGACTGGCGGCCAGAATCTCGGCCGAATGCTTTTGATGCTTTCTCCGACCGCTGATCAGGATCAACAGGCGGCCGACTTGATCGCGGCGCTACACGATTCCTCCTCGCCTTCGTATCATAAGTGGCTGACTCCCGCGCAATACGGCCAGCAATTTGGGGTTGGCGCCGAAGACGCCGCGAAGGTGCAGCAATGGTTGCAAACACAGGGTATGACGGTGCACGAAATATCGCAGAGCCGACGCTTCATCGTCTTCAGCGGGACCGTGGGACAGGTGGAACAAGCTTTTTCCACGGAGATGCACACTTACAGCTACAAGAACACGAAGTTTATCGCCAATTCCACGGAAGTGCAGATTCCCGCGGCGCTGGCGCAGGTGGTGAAGGGTGTGGTTCGCCTGCACAGCGATCCGCGCCTTCCCAATCTCAAGATTGGCCAGAAAATAGGAGTGAACAGGAAAACCGGAAAGATCGAAGGCCAATACGGGCAGCACTTCATGGGTCCCGCCGATTTCGCCACAATTTATAACGTCAAGCCGCTCTACGCCGCAGGCATTGACGGCACCGGAGAATCCATCGCGATCGTCAGCCGCAGCAGTTTGGCCGATCCCTATTACAATATCGATGGCATTCAAGACATCCGCGATTTTCGCAATGTCATGGGTCTTCCACCAAATGATCCACAAATGATCATCAATGGCGACGACCCACAGGTGCAATCCTATGATGACACGCTCGAAGCGTTGCTAGACGTTACGTGGGCAGGGGCGGTCGCTCCCGGTGCGCAGATCATCGCAGTGGCTTCGCAGAGCAACTTTGCCGATGGCGTGGACATTTCCGCGGCTTACATCGTTGACCACAATCTTGCTCCGATCATGAGCACCAGCTTTGGCAGTTGCGAACAGAATATGGGCGCGGTGCAAACTGCGTTCTACAATGCACTTTGGCAGCAAGCCGCCGCGCAGGGGATCACTTCCTTTGTTTCCACAGGTGACAATGGCGGCGCGGGTTGCGACTCGCAAAGCAGCGGCATGTTCGCTTCGCAAGGCCTGGCGGTGAACGGCATCGCCTCCACGCCTTACAACGTGGCTGTGGGTGGCACGCAGTTTGACGACGTCGCAAATAGCGATACCTATTGGAGTGTCACTGGTGATCCCGCCACTCTGAAGTCGGCCATCAGCTACATTCCAGAAATTGTTTGGAACGAAAGCAGCAACGATCCATTTGCTACTTCCCTGTGGGCGGGGAGCGGCGGTGTCAGCACGATCTACGCCAAGCCCAACTGGCAGACGGCTTCTGGCGTACCCAACGACGGCAAGCGCGATCTACCGGACATTTCGTTAGCCGCTGCCGGGCACACCGGCTACGCCCTTTGCTTCGAGGGAAGCTGCAGCGATCCAAATTTCATTTATATTTCCCCAGTGGGAGGTACGTCTGCATCCAGCCCCGCGGCTGCTGGTGTTATGGCTCTGGCGCTGCAACAATTAGGTGGCAAGCCGCAAGGCCTGGCCAATTACGTGTTTTACAAATTGGCCGCCACCCCGGATATCTATCACGACATCACCAAGAGCGACAACAAAGTGCCCGACACCAATGGTCAATTTACGGTCGGCTATTCCGCAGGACCCGGATATGACCTAGCCACCGGGCTCGGCTCCTTCGATGCAAACGCGTTAGTCACCAACTGGCCCACTGCATCGGCAACGGCAGGCTCGACGACGACTCTCGCATTCAGAAACGGCCAAGCGACTACCGTAGTGCATGGCACACCCATCACGTTCAAAGCTAAGGTTACTTGCGCGGGTAGCGGCTGTGCCGCACCGACGGGAGCTGTTTCCTTACAGTCTACCGGCACCGGCGCGCAAGCCGGCGACTTCCTGGGCGTCGGTTCGGCCGCACTCACTACGTCTGGATCCAGCGGAATTGCGACCATCGCCTCACCAAACGTGCCTGGAGGCACGTACGAACTCACCGCTCGTTACAGCGGCGACGGCAAATATTATTCCAGCACTTCCAACTCGCTGAACGTAACCGTGACTCCAGAAGCCAGCCAAATGCAAATGGGAGGACTAGCCGGCGGTTATTACATCCAAACGCCGCTTTCTGTCAATTACGCCGAACCCGTAACTCTGTGGGTTGCGGTCGGCGGAAATTCCGGCTATGGGCATCCTACGGGACAAATCAATTTGCTCGTGGATGGCAATCCAGCCAGCATCACCACCAAAGACTATGCAACTCCGGGCACGTTGACGTTGAACTACGGAGAGAATTCCATCGTATTCGGAAACGGCACGAAGGCCACCGGTGAGTCCAGCGTGTTCCCGAACCTTACTCCCGGGCTGACGGCTGGAACGCACCAAGTGCAAGCCTCTTATCCGGGCGATAACAGCTTCAACAGCAGTCAGGCTGCCTACACTGTTGGTGTTACCAAAGCCAATTCGGTGATTGCCGACGTATTCCTGGAAGGCACGGCGGTTCCCAACGTTCCAGTAAACATCGATGGCCAAATCGTTCTGGCTAACAATGGTTGCGCTCCTTACGGGGGTAGGGTCAGCATCAGTGATTACACCAGCGGAACCGCGGTATCCTTGGGACCTCCTGTCACCGTCAGCCAGCAATACTGCGACTCCTTTACTTTTCCGACCGTATTTAAAACCGCAGGCCAGCACCTCATCCGGGTAAGCTTCACTGGCGATAGCAATGTGAACGCTTCTACCAGCACGGGCAACGTCACGGTAAACGCCAACACAGCTCCTTCCGTGAATCTTGCTGCCGACGTGCCCAACATCGTGTTCGGTGGCGTGGTAAATCTTTCCGCTCAAGTCCAGTCGGACGTTCGGCAGTACATCGCCACCGGCAACGTAGTATTTCTTGACGGAACCACCACCATCGGCACCGCAAAACTCGACGGGACGGGCACCGCCACTCTGGCAATCAGCTCGCTTGCCGCAGGCACCCATGTCCTCTCGGCTAGCTATGCAGGCGACGCCGTTCTTATGCCAGCAACCGGTGGCCCCATCACGGAAATGGTCTCGGATTACACTATGCAAGCCCAGCCCGCCAGCTTGACCCTTAGCGCCGGACACCCCGGCACGGCCACGATCAGTATTATTCCTCTCGGCGGTTCCACGCAGACGCTGTCGTTCAGCTGCGGCAACCTACCCGTGAACATAACTTGCGCGTTCGCTCCGGCCTCCGTCACGCTCGATGGGGTCAATGCGGGCAGCGTGAAGGTGACCGTCAACTCTGGCGTCGTCACGGCAGGTGCTCTGGCAAACCCGAAGATATGGGGCGTTGCTTCCACGATGCCTTTTGTTGGGCTATTGTTGCCATTCGTTCGCCGCAGACAGCTGAAGCGCATACTTGGATCGCTGGCAATTCTGACCACGCTCTCACTCTGCGCGGCGGGCTGTGGTTCCAGCAATTCAACTCCCACAACCCCAAAGAGGGCTACCCCAAAGACGGCTACGTACGTTGTGAACCTAACGGCTTCTGCAGGCGCGGGAAGCGCTGCGAAAACACTACCGTTAGTAGTTACTGTCAATCAGTAAAGGGAAAGCCCCGTTCGGGGGGCTTTCCCTTACCGCGAACATCGTTCGCAATGAACAAGAGCCAAACTGGCGTTTATGAATTCAGATCGAGCACTGGGAAACTCGAATTCATCAGAACTAATTGCCAGTGCCAGATATGTCTTGCGCTTGCGCCGGGATACCGATAAACAGAAGCGAACTTAACAGTAGCTGATAGACGAATTGCGAAAGTGACGAGGAACGAGTGAGACAGCGGGTCTGGGGTTCAGGAACGGCGTATTCCATGTGTTGCGGCATCTTCCTTGAAGTATGTTGATTCTGCATATTCATCCGCATGCGCAATCGGGCGTTCCGATGGGGTGGGCCCTGCCAGAAGAAAGGACTTTCGTCGGGAGCGATGCGACCGTCTTCGATCCGCACCCCGGAATGGGGAAGATTGTTGCGCCGATGGCCCGGGGCAACCTTCCGTAGTGAAATACTCGTTTTGTGAACGTGGATATCGACGACCAACCAATCATACGGGGGGCAGAGGACCAGCAACTGTCACTATTGACAGATACGGAGTTTGCTTTGGCCAAAGGCCGTTCGATCGACACACCACCAAGTGAGACGGAGTACGACAATTATCGACGGAGGGCCGTTGTCGCTCCATGTCGCTTGCTCCTCTCAACGACTCGCCCCACGATGGCCGAGCTGTCGGCAACCGCAATTCCTCCGCGGAATAAGAGCCGCGCCGGGTTCCATACCCGAAGGACCGCGCCGC
>DATEWL010000300.1:0-2209 GCA_035258025.1 Candidatus Acidiferrum sp.
CGTCCTGTTTCAGCTCTGCTTACTCTCTCGAAAATTGAGTGCAACTGGCTCCGCCATCGATGGGTATGCTAAATTCCCCATTTGCTCCAAACCTCCCATGCCCCCCACAACCGACACCGACCTGGCCTTCGCCTCCATCGAAGAAATCGCCCGCCTCTTCCGCAAGCGCAAGCTCTCGCCCCTCGAACTCACAAAGCTCATCCTCGCTCGCATCGAGCAACTAAATCCCAAAATGAACGCCTACATCACCGTGACTACCGAACTGGCCCTCGCCCAAGCCAAAAAAGCCGAAGCCGAGCTCTTCGCTCCTCGCGGCCGCAAAGGCTATCGCGACCGCGGCCCGCTTCATGGCATTCCGATTTCGCTGAAAGACAACATCTACACCGCAGGCATTCGCACGACCGCCGGCTCAAAAATCTTGAAGGATTTCATTCCCACAGAAAATGCCGCTGTCGTTGGACAACTCAAAAATGCGGGCGCCGTCATCCTCGGCAAAACCAACATGCACGAGTTCGCCTACGGCGTTACCAGCAATAACCCACACCATGGTCCCGTCCGCAATCCATGGGATCTCTCACGAATTCCCGGCGGCTCCAGTGGCGGCTCCGCTGCAGCCGTCGCCGCCGGCCTCTGCTATGGCAGTATCGGCACCGATACTGGCGGCTCCATCCGCATTCCCGCTTCACTCTGCGGCATCGTCGGCCTCAAGCCCCACTTTCGTCGAGTCTCCACGCAGGGGGTGGTGCCTCTTTCAAAATCGCTGGATCACGTCGGCCCCCTTGCTCGAACCGTGGTAGATACCGCTTTGATCCTTCGCGCGATTACTGCCGGCGGTTACCTCGACGGGTCAGCCAGCAAAGTTCACTACCCTTTCAGTTTTCAGGGCGTAAACGAAATTCGGAAAAAGCTTCACCGGCCCATCCACTTGGGACTGCCAGACTACTTTTGGAGTCGCATTGATGACGAGGTCCGCAAGATTCTCATGAAGGCTCTGGCCGCACCAAAAGGTGGGATCATCTGTCTGCACGAGTATCGCGCGCCTGCCGTGCACGGCTGGACGGAACCAAGTACAAACATCGCCTTGGCGGAAGCGACTGCCTTCCACCAAAGCTCCGGTTGGTTTCCCTCTCGCTCCGCGGAATACGGCGAAGACGTGCGTACAAGATTGGAAATGGGTACGGAAATTCGCGCGACCGATTACATCGCGGCCTTTGCTGCGCGCCCCACTGCATGGATTTCTCTCCTCGATCATCGTTCGGATTTCGTGGGATTGCTTGACGCCATCGTGACGCCCAGTACTCCGTTCGCCGCCACGGGGATCGGTGTCGAAGAAGTCTCGGTCAACGGAGAAAGTGAAAAGGTCAGGGCCGCATTGTTGCGGCTGAACCGCCCGGCAAACTTTGCCGAGTTGCCGGCCATTTCAGTGCCGTGCGGTTTCACAACCTCCGGCTTGCCGGTCGGCCTCCAAATCATCGGCCACGACTGGCAGGAGAAATCCCTCCTTCAGTTCGCGCATGCCTTTGAACACGCTCACCCGCAAAATCGCCGTCCTCCGCTAACTAGTTCTATTTAAACGATTAAATGATACATGCGAATTGTCTTAACGCCCGCGATAACATCTGCTATTCTCGTTTCTGGATAAAAGCATACTTTCCCCAGAGCGGCAGCTATCCTGCCGCTCTTTTCTTTTAGGGCTGTGGAGATCCCTCGCCGTTGACCTGGGTTCTTCGTGCCCGCCGTGATTCTGTGCGCTCTGTGTTAAAATCCCCACGCTCCGTTCCCCAATCTCAACCTATAGGCTGGCTCGCACCATCCACATCCTCGAATTTGCACAATTTCAGTGCAATTCTAAGTACCTCTAGAATGAACATTTATAAAAGTGTGTCAAAACAAAGGACTTTATCCGTCTTTGAATGAACGTTTACGCAAAACACAGGGGGAGGGGTCGCACATACTTCAGCCAGTGCTCTCCTCAAACGCCACTGCCCTCAGCCGGCGCTCCTCTGGCCGTAGCCTGCTTCTGTATTCTCTTGCTCTGGCGGCCGAAGCTCCATCAGCCACTTGCCAACGCCATAGCCCAGCGTTCCGGTAATCATCCCCGCGAACACGTCGGCCACGTAATGATACCGCCCCCAAATCGTCGACACGCACATGCAAGCCACCAGTGGCAGCATCACCCAGAACAGCCACCTCCGGTGCCGCCAAGCCC
>DATEWL010000301.1:0-2233 GCA_035258025.1 Candidatus Acidiferrum sp.
ACTCGCTAAAAATGGCGTCAGTATTCGCACACGCAGTAGCCGCCCGTTGGGAGACTCGTCTCACGCCGTTGCTTTAGCTTATACTCCGCCCATGCTGCAAAAAATCTCGATCCGCGCTTGCTTACCGGTTTTCGTGTTTGCCCTCGCGGGTGCCGTGTCCGCCCAATCCAATTCTGACTGGACGGAACCCTTCCCGCCGTTTCGCATCGCGGGCAATCTGTACTACGTAGGGAGCAAAGGGCTTGCGAGCTATCTGATCACCACCCCGGAAGGCAACATCCTGATCAACAGCGATCTCGAAGCCAACGTCCCGATGATCTCCGCGAGTACCGAAAAACTCGGTTTCCATTTCAAGGACACAAAGATTCTTCTCATTAGCCACGCGCACTGGGATCACAATGCAGGCAGCGCCATGATCTTGCAGATGACCGGCGCAAAGTACATGGTGATGGATGCGGACGTTTCGGTAGTCGAATCCGGCGGCAAAACCGATTTTCAGTACGGTAGAACTCCCAGTTCGCTTTACCCGCCCGCCAAAGTCGGCCGCGTACTTCACGATGGCGACGAAGTGAAGCTTGGTGGCACGGTGCTGGTCGCTCACCTCACGCCCGGCCACACCAAAGGCTGCACCACCTGGACGATGAAGGTTACCGATGGCGGCAAAACATACAATGTGGTGATCGTTGGCAGCCCCAATGTCAATCCTGGCTACAAACTTGTTAACAACCCAGCCTATCCGCAGATCGCCGAAGACTACGAGCGCATGTGGCGCGTTCTGAAGTCATTGCCCTGCGATATTTTCCTCGGTGCCCATGGTAGCTACTTCGGCCTCGAAGAAAAGTACCCTCTTAGAAAAGAGGCCGGCGCAAACCCGTTCGTTGATCCCGATGGTTACAAAAGATTTATCACCCAAAAGGAACAAGACTTCCGCGCCGAATTGGCAAGGCAAAAACTCGCCTCCCGTTGAACCTCTCAAAGCACACGGAGAAGCCCCGATTTTTCTTGACAAAATGTTACTCCATGCTATAATATAACTTAGGTAATTATTTGCCCGTTCTCCGTAGCGTCGGCGCCTCGCTGGCGTTTTTTGCTTTTCAGACCTCGATGTCGTCCCAAGTCCTTTACATGCAACATTTGCAAGGCACAAGGCGAAGTTGCCCCACTTCAGTGCAACTTCGCACGCGTAAGCCGCTTAGAATGAACACTTGCAAAAGTGCGTCAAAATAAATGACTTTAACTGTCTTTAGAATGAACCTTTACAGAAAACATAGGGAGGGGTCGTTATTGTTAACTATAAATCCTTAGAACGCTCTCTCTCGAGTGCAACAGACTTTAGTCTGTCTCCCCTTCAACCTCAGCAAGCCGGAGACAGATTGGCCTCTCCCTTAACAATCTGGAATCAGGCCTTTCATCTCGCCGCCGCGAGTCTGCGCATCAGATCCTGCTTCTTCTCCAGCAGCCCGCGCATTTCCGTCACAGGCGGGTTCGCCTCGATGCTGCGTTGGACCTCGGCCAGCTCCCGCTCGGCTTGCCGGTGCTGCAATGCCTCGACGCAACTGACCGCCTCTTCCCAGGTCGGTTCGCTGGCTTCCTCGAAGAGAATCTCGAAGAGTATCCGCCTGTCGCGTTCTTCAAGCTTCGCGGCAACTTCGGTAGCCTGCATCGGTTCATCGGCCAGGCTCGCGACGATTAGCGCCGCGAAAACTTTCTCGGTCTCGAGCCCTTGATAAAGCTGCGCCGCCTGCAGCCGTTGCGCCAGTTCGCGGCGAAATCCCTCGGCTTCCGCCAGCATGCGGATCAGCCGCCGCTCGACGGGCTTTGCCGAGCGGCCCACCAGCTCCGGCTGAATCTTCAATTCGCTGTGACGCTGAGTGGCTGCTTTACTCAATGCGGCGCGCAACACCGGCTCGTCCAAGTGAAGCTGCTGCGCAATCCGCGTTGCCCACTCCGAGCGAAGAATGGTGTTGGGAATTTTTTGGACGTAAGGCAAAAGAAAATTGACCGCGCGCCGCTTCCCTTCGCCTGTCGTCAAGTCCATCTTCCGCGCGCGAGCGATCAAGTAGTCCACGTAAGGCGGAGAATCTTTCAGCAACTTCGTGTATTCCTCGACGCCTCGCTCGCGGATAAATAAATCCGGATCGGCTTTCTTGTCGCCAACGGGAGGCAGCGCCAAAACGCGCACCTCAAAATCCTGTTCGAGCAGCAGCGCCACGGACCGCTCTGCGGCCAACTG
>DATEWL010000302.1:0-5419 GCA_035258025.1 Candidatus Acidiferrum sp.
CTAAACTTGCTCGCGTCAAACCCGGAAAAGACTCCGTCCGTGTCCGCAGGCAGCTTGAAGTCGCTTTTAATGACAAACGCGGCGTTCGTGTAATTAATGAGGTAGTCTTTCGCGATCCGGTTGTTTTCGATCGCATAGCTGATCATGCCGCCGAGGAAGGCAATGTCCGTTCCCGCGCGAATCTGGCAAAACATATCCGCGACCGAGGAGGTCCGCGTAAAGCGCGGGTCGACGGAGATCATTTTCGCGCTCCGCGTGCGCTTCGCTTCAATGGCCCATTTGAATCCGCAAGGGTGATTCTCGGCTGGATTCCCGCCCATGATGAGCATCATGTCGGTGTTCTTCATATCCACCCAGCCGTTCGTCATTGCGCCCCGGCCAAACGTTGGTCCCAAACTTGAGACCGTGGGGCCGTGTCAAACTCTGGCCTGGTTTTCTAAATGCACGACCCCCAGGGCGCGCATCGTTTTGACAACCAGAAAATTGAACTCATTTGTGTCTGTGCAACCGCCGATCCACGAGATCGCTTCCGTCCGGTTAACAGTGACTCCTTTGGCGTCCTTCTCGATGAAGCTGTCGTCGCGCGTTTTCTTAATCTTTTGCGCGATTTCAGCGAGGGCTTGATCCCACGATATATCCTCCCATTGCGTACCCCCCGGTCGCCGCACTTGCGGCTTCAACAGCCTGCGATCATTGAGGATGTCTTGTTCGAGCGAAGCCCCCTTCGGACACAATGTGCCCCGATTCGTTGGATGGTCCGGGTCGCCTTCGACGTGCACTACTTGCGGCGTAACGTTCTTCGCCTTGTCTCCGATGGTATAGATGATCGTTCCGCAGCCCACCGCACAATAAGGACACGTCGAGCGCGTTTCGCTGGCGCGGGCAATCTTAAGTACTCGGAGTTGTGCGTAAGCGGGTTGGAGGTCGAAACCGAAAATAGCTGCGGCCGCCCCGCCAATGGTGGTGAACTTCAGAAAGTCTCTGCGGGTAGCCTGCATCGTACCCCCTGGGATAGAGACAAACAGACTGCGCACGGCGCCTCTTTAATACTGCCGGTCTGCCGCGAAGTCAAGTATTCGACGACTGAAAGATGGGGATGGATACAAAAATAATTTCGAATACCCGCACGATGCCTCAGATAGAAAAGGAGTTGAAAAGACGTTGGGGCCGCTGGGGCAGCCCGTGGTTTTTTACATGGACTGTCTAAGATAAAGATTCCAATGAGTTTATCGAATCACCTGCGATGGACAGACAGAATACGATTGGGGAACGGAACACACGAAGAAAGGGAACTCTACGCCGAGACAGATTGTGTGGCGGGGGTGGCGTCCGTGTCCGTTGTGGTGCGGGCGCCTGCCGCGCGATAACGAACAATGAGCAGCGTCAGGTCGTCGGCTTGGCTTGCTCCACGCGCGAAGTTCTCGACGGCTTCGAGAACACATTTTTGCAGCTGATCGAGCGGACACCCGGTCTGCCCGGTAAGGACTTCGCGTAGGCGAGGGACGCCGAAAAGTTGCTCGTCGGGATCCATGGCTTCGGTTACGCCATCGCTGAAGAGAACGATCGTGTCGCCGGGTTCGAGTTTCAGGCGCGCCATAGTGTATTCGGCTTCGGGGATGAGACCGACGGGGTAAGAGCCTTCGCTGAAAGGTTCCTCAGCCACGCCATGGCGAATCAGAAACGGCGAAGGATGACCGGCATTTATGAACTCTAGGTGGCCGTCGTCATCCAGAATGCCGAAGAACATTGTGGCGTACCGGCCGACTTCCGCATGATCGCAGAGAAAGCGATTGACGTGGTTGAAGACGCGGGCGGGGTCGGTGCCTAAAGTCATGGCGGAGAGCGCGCCCTGGAGCATGGTGGTAAGAAGAGCAGCGCCTAGACCCTTGCCGGAAACGTCGGCAATGAGAAAGGCAGTGCGATTGTTGTCCAGCGGAAAAACGTCGAAATAATCGCCTCCGACAGAAAGACACGGATAATTGCAGCCAGCAACGGCGAGATGCGGATGATCGGGGAAATTGCGTGGAAGCAGCGCTTGCTGGATGCCGCGCGCGATGTTGATTTGTTCTTCCATGCGCTGCCGCTCGCGTTCACGAACGACGAGGCGGGCATTGTCCAGAATGCTGGCGGCGTCTGCGGCGAGCGCGTCGAGAATCTGGCGGTCGAGTTTCGAGAAAGCTGCAGGTCGGCGCGAATCGAGATAGAGAACGCCGAGCGAATGCCCGTAAGCCGGGGTCGAGCTGGAATCGGGCGAGCTCGCGCGGTGGACCGCAAAGAGAGGAATGACGACCACCGCGCGCAGGCGTTGGGCAATGATGCTTTGCGCCGATTGCAGATCCATCTCGGCGCGCTCGATGTCTTCAGTGACCACGGGAGAATGCTGGCGCAGCGCAAGCTGAATGGCGGTTTGGCTGGGAGTGATGCTCTCCGGAGGCAATCGCAGCCCGCCAGTCCGCCGAGCGAGGCGCACTCCAAGAGCGCCGGTAGCGTCGGCCTCGAGAAGCATGCCGCGATCGGCATCGGTGACAGAAACAGCATGATCGAGCATCGTCCCGAGGACGGAATCGAGCGGAAGTTGCGAGTGAAGCAAAGTGGTCGCTTCAAGCAGAAGATTCAGCTTGCGAAGCCCGCCGCCGACGGGTTCAGAGCTGGTGATGTGCTCTATGCGCGTCAGGAGATTCGGAAGGGACTCCTCGCCGGCAGCGGTGCCCGAGCGGAAAACCACCTCGTAGGAATCTTCGAGACCGAAAGTGATAGAGTCGCCGTCATTTAGAAGGCGGCTTTCGACTTTTTCGCCGTTTATAAAAAGGCCGCGCCGCTGGCCGCGATCTTCGATGTACAGGCGGCCTGCTTCGATAACAAGCGCGGCGCAATTGCGGGAGATTCGGCGATCGGAAAGCTGAAGATGATTGCCGGTTTCTGCACCACGGCCGATCAGAAACGGGGTCTGCGTGACGCGCACATACCGGCGAGCGCCGTCAGGTGAGACGACTTCGAGAACTGCACCACCCATCGAGATCGAGGCTGTGTCGGGCATGGGATGCTCGCGACGGGATTGTAGCACGCAGACCTCCAAAAGGCCGCTGCTGACCCGGTAGCGATGGTCGGGCGGTGTTCCTCATCGCTTGTAGCTGCCCCTGTGATAGGTTCTTCTTTCGTAGCGTGGAATCGTTGGAGGCAAGACATGCAAGAACGCGAAGTGAAATGGGATGAGTCACGTACGGCGGGAACGAAACTAGATATCGTCAAAAGCAGATGTTTGCGCGCTACCTTCCTGCTTGGCTTTGTGCTTGCGAGCGTCGCAGGGACAGCGCATAGCAACGCAGCGGAAAAGCATCCCTTTGGAATTGACGATTACCTGGCGCTGCACAGGGCGCTTGCCCTTGCGGTTTCACCCGACGGCCAAACCATTTTGTATGACGTCAGATCCTACGACACGAAAGGGCCGATCAAGCACGAGTGGCGTCTGATGGACGTGAGCGGCAAGAATTCCCGGAAGCTCGAGCTGCCGGAAAAGTTTGAGCCCGCAGGATTCACAAAAGATGGAGCACTGTTTGGCACTTACGAGGTTGACAAGCTCGGCCAGCTCGCCATCGTGCCGCTTACGGCCGCCAAGCCCACGCTCATCATCTCCCTGCCCAATGGCATGCACGCCGCGGCGATTTCGCCCGATGGCGCGCGATTTGCCCTGCTCGCAGATTCGCGTGCCAAAGATCCGTTGGAAGGTGTGCACAACGTCGTCGAAAACGACGAATCGAGCTTGTACGTCGTTGGCGCGGACGGTTCGAATGGCGCGTGGTGGTGCGCGGACTTGAAGTTCATTACGGATATCGCCTGGTCCAAGGATTCCGCGCAAATAGCCGTGATGACGCAAACTCCTAAGCTGGGTCACCACGAGGTGCACTCGTTCGTAAATGTTTGTGGCGCGGCCGGAACGCGCCGTGTGGCAGAAATCGCCGACGCGACCAGCGGGATTGCTTGGTCCAGCGATGGGAAAGAGATCGTCTTCGCTGCGACAACAACGCCGACGTTGACGCCGGAACATGTGTGGACCGTGCCGATGGAGGGTGGCGCTCCGGTTGACCGCACACCGCAGCTCGAAGGTACAGCGACAACCGTCAAGGGCGACCCGCGTGGAAGAATTTGGGTCGAGATGCATAAGGGAGTGATCACAGAGGCGGATACCTTTCAAGGAGGCAAGCTCGAGAGCGCATATCGCTGGCCGGGAGGAGTCGTGGAAAGCCTGCCTGTGTTTCCGGAATTTGCGGCTGCGCCGGAAGTGCTGGCGTTTTCTGTCGATGATCCGGAGCACGAGACAAACGTGGCGGTGACCGCTGGGAGCGAGCTTCGTAAGATTACGCACGAAGGAGACGACACGCTTGCAAGCGTTGCACTCGGAGAAGTAAAGACAGTTCATTGGACTTCGAAAGAGGGCATCAAGCTCGAAGGAATCGCGACGTTTCCTTCGGGGTACACGGCAGGGAAGAAATATCCGTTCCTGGTCTTGCCGCACGGCGGCCCCGAAGCGAACGACACACTCAGCTTCGATTTTTTTTCGCGGCTGATCTCGGGGTTGGGTTACGTGGTTCTTCAGCCGCAATACCGCGGCTCGACTGGCTATGGCGTGGATTTTCTATCTGCGATTTACCAGCATTTCGGCGACCGTGCCTATCGAGACGTGGACAGCGCCACGGACTTCGCAGTCGCGCAAGACTGGGCTGATCCCAACCGTCTGGCGATTTTCGGTTGGAGCGCAGGCGGCTTCATGACTTCGTGGACGGTGACGCAAACGCGTCGCTACAAAGCGGCGATCGAAGGCGCGGGAATCACCGACTGGCTCAGCTTTATTCCGACAAGCGATATTGCGCAAGTTGACTACGATGCGCGCCTCCAAGAAAAGAGTCCCGCGCCGATGCTGCAGTTTTCCGCTGTGATGTTTGCGGACCAGGTGACCACTCCACTGCTGATCCTCCATGGCGAAGCGGATATTCGCGTCCCCACGTTTCAGGGCCGGGAGTATTTTGTCTTGCTTAAAGAACACGGGAAAACTGTCCGTATGGTGACGTACCCAGGTTCACCGCACTTTCCGCGTTTGGCCGAGCAGCGGCGCGACGTTTTCCAGGAAATCGCAGCTTGGTTAGCGAAATACAATCCGTAACGTTTAGGCAGTAACGATTAGTCCAGCAACCCGTTCGTTCATGCACCGACGAATGTCATTCCGAGCGCGGCGAGGAATCTGCTTTCTCCTCTCTGCGAATCTCAGCATGCTCTGCGTCTCAGCGTTATGGTTGCTCATTTTCCTCACATTTCTCTTTATTCAGTTTTCGTGCCTGCTTTCCCCGCAACTCTACTCGTGCCGAAGAGCCTCCAGCGGATCCAGCTTGGAAGCCCGCAATGCCGGAATATAGCTAGCCGCCAG
>DATEWL010000303.1:0-4332 GCA_035258025.1 Candidatus Acidiferrum sp.
CGTCCGCGACGAGCGGATCCCCGGCGCCTTTTTCTTTGATGGAGAGGAAGGTTTTGTAGGATTCGGCGGCGCCGGGGCTGTTGAGGCCTTCACGCGCGCGACCCTGGTAATAGTAGACGGCGGGGAGAACGTGGTAGCTGGGGACATCATCGAGAAAGACGGAAGTAGCTTCCCCGCGGCGGTTCAGGCAAATGTCGAATTCCGAGGACGCCTCGGTGAACGCATCGGCATCGAGGTAAGCGCGACCCATATCAAAATGACCGAGCCAGGTATCGGCGAGTTTTTGGGCTTCCTGGAAGGAGTTTAGGGCGTCGCGGGCATTGCCTTTCTTGAGCTGGGCTTCGCCCGCGATCAATTTGGCGTAAGCCTGTGGCTCGGTTTCGAGACGCTGTGAAAGCGGCGCCACAAGTTGCAGCGCCTTCGCGTCCTGACCTGCCGCGATGTAAACCTGTGCCGCGCGATAGAGCACTGCCAGATCCTTGCTGTTCGAAGAAGCCTTGTCGGCAGAAGAAATGGCTTCCTTCGTTTTTCCCTGCATCATTTGTACGAGAGCGAGCGTGGCCGTGCGGTCGGCGGCGGATTCTGCGTCCTTCGCAACCACATCAGATGCGATGGCTTTCTCTAAAATACTTGCCCCGTCCGTCAACTTGCCTTCGTACAGCGCCAGATCCGCGAGTCCCGTGGCCGCAATGGAAGCACCGTAGGGGCTCACACCTTGAAGCTTCCCGTAGCTCGCCTGCGCTTCGGCAATTTGCCCGAGTCCCAATTCCGCAAGCGCGTTGGTGCGCAGCGCCTGGTCAAATTTCGGATTCTCTTGCAGAATCGCTCGTGCTTCTTTGGCCGCGGTATCAAAATCCCCGGCGTATAACGCATACATCGAATAATTCACTCGTTGCAGAACGCTGTGCGGAGTGATCTCGAGCGCGCGTTTCTGCTCATCGAGGGCTTTGTTCATATCACGGCTGTAAAAATAAGCGAGCGCCAGATTCGCGTGTCCAGCCGTGTCGGCGGGATATTGACTAACCAACGCGGTCAATTCTTCCATGGCCTTTGGCTGGTTGCGCATGAACAGGTAATAACCGCTGCGCGTGCGGTACTTTTCGCGGTCGGTCATGCGGTCGATGTGCGACATCGCTAATCCATAGTATTTTTCGGCGTCCTGGCGTTTTCCGAGATTGGCATAGATGGCGGCCATGCCCGCATACGCGCGCCCCAGATTTGGGTCCAGTTCCGCCGCATGGCCATAAGCCTTGAGCGCGTCATCCCATTTGGCTGCCTGCTGAAAATCCTGGCCCACGGCATACGCGTGCGCCGCTTCGAGCGAGCCCGCACTGAACGTTTCTGCAGCGGACTGCTGCGCGGACTCCGGCGTCGTGTCGCCCAGTCCCTTACGAAGACTCTCCGCGAGCTTTCCCGCCGCGGCAAGCACGTCTTGTTTGTTCGAGGCATTCCGTTGTTCCGTGAGAATGGATTTGCCCGTCGCAGGATCCAGAGTGGCTACGTAGACTTTGTATCCGCTTCCTTCCTGCGTGATGGACCCCGTCACTACGGCGTTGACGCCTTCGCGCACGGCAACGAGTTGTGCCAAGCCGGCGTCCATGCGCGTCGCCGCTGGCTGCAGCCGCGCGGCATCCTTCCTGGCCTGGCCGCGATTAAACGACGAGATAAACGGCGCGCCCTCGAGCGCAATCCCAAGCATGGGTTCGAGCGTGCCGTCAAACACGGAATCTCCGGTCTTGTTGTCGAAATCCGCGATCAACAGCGTAACCGGCGCATGAGGAGCGGTAGCATGCGGAGTAATTCTTGAACGGAAGAAAAAGATACCTGCAATGACCACGGCTCCGAGCGCTGCGGCGGCCAGCCATTTTCCGGAACCAGGCAGGGCGGAGACTGGCAGCGAAACGACGCGCGTCCCAGCGGCAGGGCCTTGCCACTTTTCAATCTGGTGCAGCAACTCCCCCGCGCTGGCAAAGCGCTTCTGCGGATCGATTTCCAGACATTTCCGGACAATGTCGCTCAGCGGCCGCGGAATGGTTTTGTCGAGTTCGTCGAGAGGCCTGGCGGGCTCATTGGTTCTTTTCCAGAGCTTCCCCATCGTGGTGTCCGCGTCGAAGGGCACCTGGCCGCTCAACATTTCGTAGAAAATAATTCCGATGCTGAAGAGGTCCGAGCGCGCATCCAGAGTCTGGCCTTTTGCCTGCTCGGGGGACATGTAATCTGGCGTGCCGATTAAAGCGCCCGTCTGTGTCATGCCCGAGCCGAGCATCGATCGTGCGATGCCGAAGTCCATGACGTACGCTCGGCCGCTCTTGTCCAGCATGATGTTCTGCGGCTTCAGGTCGCGATGGATCACGCCCTCGTTGTGCGCTGCCTCCAGCGCCCGGCACACTTGCGCAAGAATGTTTGCCGCTTCTGCCGGCTCGAGTTTCTTTTTCCGGCGAAGAACGCCCTGCAGGTTCTCGCCTTCGATGTACTCCATGGTGATGAACTTGATGCCGTCGGCTTGGCCCAAATCAAAAATGCGAATCACGTTTTTATGCGTGATTTGACGAGCGAGGATCAGTTCCTGCTTAAAGCGTTGGAGAATTTCGGGGTTGGCCGCCATATCGGCGCGAATGACCTTTATGGCCATCTGGCGTTCCAACTCTTTATCGTGGGCCTGGTAAACAGCTCCCATTCCGCCCTGTCCCAGCAGGCGGACAATTTCGTACCGGCTGCCAATGGAAGTGCCTGGACTCAGCTGAACGAGAGCGGTGGCGGAGATGACACCTTCAGCCGCGGGCACAGACCAGCCCTGCCCGCTCGTGGCCAGCGTCTGGTCACTGAGCGGCAACGGCGTCGTGCACTTTGCGCACTGCACCGAGGTATCCGGGTTTTCGTAACTACACGCTGGGCAGACCATGCTTGTCGCGCCTTGGTTGCGCGAACGCGTTTATTATGTAGCCTTTGCGAGCGAATTCAAACAGGCAAAGGGTCTCTGTGTTCCTATAGTCCCAGGCCAGAGCAGCGATGCTTCTGAGTTGCCAATTTTGCTGAATGGTACCGGACTCGAAGCGGAGCCCTTGCCGACCCGTCTTGCGGGAGAATTTGCAGCGGAGTTCCGTTCCCGAAGGCCGCCGCTCGCTCGCGAAGTTTTCCTCAGGCTTGCGTATTCCGCGTGGTATGCTCGCCTCGTTCCCGTTAGAATCAGCGCGTCCCTTTGTTGCCTTCATGAAGAAGATCATTGTCGCCGTTGGCAGCACTCGCAAGCCAAAGCTCAGGGCTGTTATGAAAGCTCTGGACGCCTTTGCGCCGAAACTCGTACCGGATGGCGACTTCGAGGTCGTTGGAGTGGAAGTGGAAAGCGGCGTAAGCCCCACGCCCTCCTCTTGCGAAGAGCTCATGCGCGGGGCCCGACAGCGCGTGGAAGCGCTTGTGCGGCTCGCTCGCGAAACTAGCAAACATTGGCGCTACTTCGTGGGCCTGGAAGGTGGTCTTGAGGTTCTACAGGATGATAGAAGCCGCCGCGTTTTCCTGGAAAGCTGGGCTTACGCGAGCGATGGCACGCTAGGTTTCTATGGGCGTTCGGGCGGCATCGAACTACCTGAGGAACTTGCCCATGAAGTTCTTGAGCGTGGTTTCGACTTGTCGGAAGCCATCGATCGTTATGCAGGCGCGGTGGGCATCCGTGATGGGCAGGGAGCTTGGGGCGTGCTTTCCGGAGATTTAATTCAGCGGGACGAGTCTTTTCGCGTCGCGGTGATCACGGCCTTCGCGCCGTTCTACAATGCCAGGATGTATGGCAGGGCCGTGCGTACCGCAAGTTAGAATTTGCATCAGGAAAGCCAGGAGAGATAAGCGTGGACATTGTTAAGGGCAATATGGGCTGGATCGAAGTCGTTGTCGGCCCGATGTTTTCCGGCAAAAGCGAGGAACTGATCCGCCGCCTGCGCCGTGCTGAAATTGCCCGCCAGCGCGTGCAGATTTTCAAGCCCGCGATTGACGAACGTTACGCGGCCAACGAGATCGTTTCGCACTCGGGCCTGGGCATCTCCTCGGACAACGTGACCAAAGCCTCCGAAATCATGGAGAAACTTTCTCCCCGCACCGAAGTCATCGGCATTGATGAAGCGCAATTTCTCGGTGAAGAGATTGTGGACGTTTGCACCAAGCTCGCCAATCTGGGAAAGCGCGTTATCGTGGCCGGACTGGACACCGACTATCGCGGGCGTCCGTTTGAGCCCATGCCGCGGCTGCTCGCCATCGCCGAAGAAATCACCAAGCTGCTGGCTATTTGTATGCGTTGTGGCAATCCCGCGGTTCACACGCAACGCCTAGTTGAAAGCGAAGAGC
>DATEWL010000304.1:0-2935 GCA_035258025.1 Candidatus Acidiferrum sp.
GGCGGCGAGATCTGAAGCGCGCAAGCCGCGCTGTTCGAGAGCTTCGCCGATCACTTCTTCCGTGCGGCGCAGAATCTCCAGGGCGTCGTGTTCCACCCACCCCGGCCGCGGGAAGATCTGCTCGTGCTCTTTTTGCGCGACCGCCACCACGCGCGCCGCCTTATCAAACACCATAAAGCGCGTACTAGTTGTGCCCTGGTCGATCGCCCCGATGTAATTTTTCACGAGTTCCGTCCTGTCCCGCCGGGATGCATTCTACGATGGAACGTGGCCAGCTCTTCAACTAGATGTATACGCGACCGGCCTTCAACGCATCTAATCCTTTGGGATGAGAAAAGGGAG
The DNA here is from genome assembly GCA_035258025.1 of Candidatus Acidiferrum sp. Taxonomy (GTDB): domain Bacteria; phylum Acidobacteriota; class Terriglobia; order Acidiferrales; family UBA7541; genus Acidiferrum. Next base: position 343 of record DATEWL010000304.1, read on the forward strand.
AGTAGTTATGAATAAAAACATGTATCGAAAAGGGTCGCTTCTGCTTGGTGCGCTCGTCGCGGCGTCAGCTATGCCGCTCGCTTTGATGGCAGCCTCCAGCAGCGCGTCCGCAGCAAAAGATCCATCTGCAGTTGTTATGACCGTCACGGCTACTGCGAAGAAAGACGCGCAGCCGCCTGTATTATCCAAGAATGATGTCGAGCTCTATCAAGGTAAGGAACGCGTACAGGTCGCGGACTTCAAGCGCGGGGAGACTCTTTACCTCGCCGTGCTCATTGATGATTCGCTCCGCAGCAGCCTTGCCAACCAATGGAGCGATCTCCGCGCGTTTCTCATGGCTCAGCCGCAAACCACCTACATCGCCGTGGCCTACGCGCGAAATGGCGTAGCCATGGTCGCCCAGGATTTCACCACAGACCATGCACTAGCGGCAAAGGCCCTGCGACTACCCTTGGGCAACCTCGGTGCTGCATCGAGTCCTTATCTCTCGGTCCAGGATTGGATCAAGCGTTGGCCCGCCTCCGGACAGCGCAGTTCCATCATCCTGTTCTCGTCGGGGATTGATTATTTCCGCGGAGGTCCCGCTACTCTGGATCCCGATCTTGATACGACCATCGCACGCGCGCAGAAGAACAACATCAACGTTTGGACAATCTACGCACCAGATGCAGGCCGTGTTGGCCGCGGTTCGTTCCGTGCCTTCAACTGGCAATCGAACCTGGACCGTCTGTCGCAACAGACCGGCGCCGAGTCTTACTCACTCGGTCTCGGAGCGCCCGTCAACCTGAAACCGTATTTCGATCGCATTCAAATGAATCTCAACAACCAGTATCTGCTCGCCTTCGTGGGCGATGGCGGCCATAAGGGCAGGTACGAGCCCGTAAAAGTAACTTCGGAAGTTCGGAAGGTGGGATTTCTGACGCCTTCGGAAGTGTATTTGCCGGCAGTAAGGTAGTTGTTCGAGAGCTGGTTTCTCATTCCCAGGGGCGCGGACCGCAAGGTTCGCGCCTTTTCTTTTCCGAGCGGCTCTTGTAACTTTATTTTTCTATCGGGCCAATAATCCTCGGCATCTAAGATTGGGATGAGAAGAAAGGAGTTACAATCTTGAACAAAGATCTAAAGTGCAAAGGGGCCCTGTTGTTGGCTGCCATGGCCGTGGCGGCGGCAATGCCGCTCGCCTCCAAGGCCGCGGCGGCGGATTCCTCCGCGGTTACGATGACCGTTACGGCGGTGGGCAAGAAAGAGACCCAGCCGCCTCCGCTCACGAAGGATGATGTCCAGCTCTATCAAGGCAAGGAGAAGGTGCAGGTGGCGGATTGGAAGCGAGGGGATGCGCTTTTCCTCGCCGTGCTTATCGACGATTCGCTCCAAAGCGCCGTCGCCAGTCAATGGGGCGATTTGAAGGCGTTTTTCATGGCCCAGCCGGAGAACACCTACATCGCCGTGGCTTATGGGCGGAACGGCGTAGCCATTGTGGCGCAGGATTTCACTAAGGATCACGCCCTTGCCGCCAAGGCGCTGCGCATGCCTCTGGGTAGCGCTGGCGCCTTCACAAGCCCGTATCTCGCGGTTCAGGATTGGGTGAAGCGTTGGCCCGACTCCGGGGAACGCAAGTCCATCATGTTGTTCTCTTCGGGCATCGATTATTTCCGCGGGAGTTTCGATCCCGTCGATCCCGATCTCGATGGCACCATCTCGCGTGCCCAAAAGCAGAACATCAACATTTGGACCATCTATGCTCCGGACGCCGGGCATGTCGGCAACCGTTCGTTCCGTGTCTTCAACGCGCAATCCAACCTCAGCCGCCTTTCGGAAGAAACTGGCGCTGAGTCTTACTACCTCGGTTCCGGCATGCCGGTTACGTTGAAGCCATACTTCGACGAAATCCAGATGCATCTCAACAACCAGTACTTGCTCAGCTTTGTGGGCAACGGCGGCAAGAAGGGCAAGTTCGAGCGCGTGCGCGTGGTCACCGAAGTTCCCAACGTGGAGTTTCTTACGCCTTCGGAAGTGTTCCTGCCGCCCGTGAAGTAATTAGCGCAAGTGGGCCATCCAAAAAAGAGCGAGGCGCGGACTGCAAGGTTCGCGCCTTTTGCTTTTCTTGCATAGCTCTTGTCTCTTTTCTTCCCCTCAGGCTAAACTAACGCCCATCCACGCAAGCTCAGTGGGTCTAGGCTATTCCCGCCATTGAATCGGTTTAAATGGCGCGGCTTGCTTGGTGGTGTAAGGGGAGCTCATGAACATGTCACGCGGCAAGAAAGAGAATTTCATTTCGCGATCAACAACTTGTTTTGCATTAGCCGGTAGAAACTTTCTTGCTGCCGTGAGCTTCGTCGTAGCGCTCCTTGCAACCGCAATAATTGCAGCACCCCTCTCACGCGCCGATGGCGATATCACTCTGCATGAAGGATGGACGGTGCAATCCTCCGCAAAGGTGAGCGCCAGCGCCGAAACTATCTCCGCCGTGGGCTTCGACGCGTCGAGTTGGTACAAAACATCTGCCCCGAACACGGTGTTCGCCGTCCTTGTCGAAAACGGTGCGTACAAGGATCCGTACTTCGGCATGAACTTGCGCTCGGTTCCTGGCGTGTCT
>DATEWL010000305.1:0-2903 GCA_035258025.1 Candidatus Acidiferrum sp.
TGGCGCCGCTCATTCTTCACGATATCGCGCTCGTTATCGAGCTTCTCCTTGGTCAAAACGTCGGTGAGCGTCGCAAGGCGGTCGGATTCGAGCCACAACACGTATTCAAGGCTCGCCGATGGCACGGTTTCGAAATAGTTCGTCCGGTCCTCGCTCGTCGTTCCATTCACACCGCCCTCAAAAAGATTCGCTCCTGCTTTTTCGATAAAGCCGAAGTACTTGCTGTTCGCGTCTTTCGAGCCCTCGAACATCATGTGCTCGAATAAGTGTGCAAAACCCGTTCGCCCCACGCGTTCATTCTTCGAGCCGACGTGGTACCAGTTGTTCACATGGACCATCGGCAGTTTGCGGTCCACGTGCAGAATCACCTGCAACCCATTCGGCAGCGTATATTTCTCGAAGACAATCTTCGGCACATCGCTCGACGCGGGCGTGTTCGAACTGGCATTCTTGGCCGCTTCTTGGGACCTTCCGGGCAAAGCCGAAAGAATCATCGCGGCGGTGAGAATCAGCAATCCCCATATCTTCGCTTGGCGTGTCATGACGCAAGTCCTCCCTTTCAAGGCCATCCAGCGCATTGTTGTCGAGTTCTATTTCTAGCTTGCTTCGTTAGTAGGATGGATGCTCTGCAACACGGAAAATTTGAACTCCGGCTAGAAACCCATACAGCAACCATGGGTCTTGGCTCGGATTTTCCGGCCCTAATTATGGCGAAACTTTACCAGCCCGCAGCGCAGTTGCGCAACCGCGCCTAGCCCGAGCAAATCACTTGCCCGCTACATCGAACGCGCCGCGTACTTCAGATCAAGGAGAAATAAGTCCATGATTTGCACCCGAGCGCAGAGTCCCGCATCAGCGAAGAGCGTGACGCACCACCACTTGCCTTCAATACGCATAGACTAAAAAAATTGTTCAAGTGTCACGGGAATGCCCACCCTCGTTTTCGAGGTTGAGTTTTGGGGTTCTCAATCCCCCAATTATTCAGCCATCCATCATCACTTTTTCACTACCGTGACCACTAGTTGCGAAGGATATTGCTTCGAGTGATGCACCGAATTTTGAGCCACGACCCCTTTTTCTTCGTCATAATTATTCCCGCCGGTATTCAAGTTCCGGTCGAATCTCGGAAAATTGCTGCTCGAAATCTCAATTCGCAGCTGGTGCCCCGCCTCAAAATAGTTGCTGGTGTTCAGCGGCTGCAGCGTCACCTTGTACACCTTCCCCGCCTCCATCCACGCAAGCGGCTTATCGTACCCATCGCGATACCGTAGCCGTTGGATCGATTCGTCCAGGTTGTAAGCTCGCCTATCCGGGTAAACGTCGAGCACTTTCACAGTAAAATCCGTGTCCTTCGCGTCCGACGAAACATAAAGCGTCGGCGTAATCGGCCCGCTCAACTCCGTGCCTTCCTTAAACGATTCGGACGTGTACACCAGAATGTCGTTGCGCGCTTCCATCTTTCGCTGGTCGAATGCGCCGGCTTGCACTGCGGTTCCCGTGCAGCACACATTCCCGCCATAAGACGGCACCGGATTCATCGGGTCGTAAGTAAACGAATCCGGCTTGTCCGCCGCCGGAGCAGAGGTGACCAGCGCCCCATCTCCTGTCAAAGAGTTCGCCTGCCCCGCGCTCGACAAATACAACGTCATCGTCCGCGCGCCGACAGGTGGCCAAGTCTCCGAAGTCTGCCACTTGTTCATCCCCATCGTGAAATACGTCACCTTCGGCATCGAATCAATCTTCGCGCTCTTCTCACCCTTCAAAAACCGGTCGAAAAAGCCGTACGTAATTTCCTGATAGTCGAGCCGCGCATCGCCCATGTTTCGTTCGCCGACGATCGTGTCTTCCGTCGCTCGCGTGTACGCGCAATGCCCAACGGGCGCGATGATCACCCACTGCTCATCGGCGATCTCCGGCTTTGCCGTCTTTCGCACGTGATTGTAAAGCTCGAGGTTCGGCCCCATGGAAACGTCGTACCACGTCATGAACCACAGTCCAGGCAAATTCAGAGGCATGTCATCGTGATACAGCCCGCCCTTGTACCAGGCAGGATCGTTCGGCGTGCGCTGAATCATCCGGCCGCCAGTCGGCACGGGCATTGCATCCGCATAGATTCCGTGCGGCGCATCTACCGCCTTCAGAATATCCTGCTCCGGCAAATGCCATAGGGCCTTGGACCAGTCCACCGGCGGAGCCTGCTGGGCCAGATCGAACAATTTCGAAGCGCGAATCAAATCCTCTTGCGAAGTATTCAGCGGAAACATCGGCCGCACTTGGTTCTGCTCTCCAGCAATCCAGGTAATGAACAGCATCTGTACCGCGCCGCCGCGATACCAGTTTCCCTGCTCGTAGTACGGCCCGACACGGCCCACGCCGGCTCCAAAACTCTGAATATTCATCGCCGCATACGCCGGATGCCCCATCGCCGCAATCGCCATCTGATATTCCGCCGTCGAAGAGCATCCCGTCGTGCCCACCTTCCCATTCGTCCACGATTGCGCCTTGAGCCAATCCAGCATGTCAGTTCCGTCCGTTCGCGGCGCGCCTAGAATGTCGTAGTTCCCTTCCGAAAAAAAATGTCCGCGCTCGTTCTGCACCACGTACGCGTAGCCGCGCTTCACCGCCGTCAGCGCAGCCTTCATGTCCGCTGGCAATCCGTTTCGCACATCCCAGAAATTAAAGTTGTAGGGCGTGCGCACCCAAATAATCGGCACGGGCCCGCTGGCATTCTTCGGCCTGTAAATATCCGTCGCCAGCCGCACACCGTCCCGCATCGGAATCATCACTTTTCGCTCGAAGATGGCCACCGACTCGAGCTCCTTCTCCGTCTGCACTCGCTGATCTTTTTGCTCCTGCGTAAGCGGCGTCCCCTGCTGTGCCTGCATTCCGCTAATCGAAATGGC
>DATEWL010000306.1:0-3049 GCA_035258025.1 Candidatus Acidiferrum sp.
ATCGAAAACCTATCGGAAGGTTTCGACCGCAGCGTCAACGAGCTGACTTGGTCAGCCGACAGCAAAACGATTTATTTCACTGCAGAAGACGAAACGCTGCAGCCGATTTACGCGATGGCTCCGCACCTGGGAGACACTCCAAAGAAACTAATTGCAAACAGCTTCAATCTGGGAATCTCGTTGAGCAGCGATAGCAAGACTCTGGTGTTCGAGCGCACGAGCCTGACGATGCCTGCCGAGATTTATGCCGCATCCAGCGATGGAAGCGGCGTGCGGCAGCTTACGCATCAGAACGATGCCATTCTTGCTTCGCTGAAAATGAACGAGCCCGAAACGTTCTGGTTTGAGGGTGCCGGCGGTACGCGCGTGCAAGCCATGCTGATCAGGCCGCCGAATTTCGACGCGACCAAGAAATACCCTTTGCTGGTGCTGCTGCACGGCGGGCCGCAGACCATGTGGTCGAACGCGTGGGGCTACCGATGGAACGCGCAAGTATTTTCCGCGGCCGGGTACGTGACGCTGATGATCAATCGGCGCGGCTCGACGGGTTACGGCCAGAAATTCACGGACGAGATCACCAACGACTGGGGCGGCAAGGCTTACGTGGACGTGATGAACGGCGTGGACTTCGTTCTGAAAAAATACTCCTACACGGATGGGTCTCGCATGGCCGCTGCCGGCGGATCCTACGGCGGCTACATGGCGGACTGGATTGCCACGCATACGGGACGCTTTAAGGCGATCATCAGCCACGCTGGCATTTACGACAAAAACTCGATGTACGCCACGGAAGAGCTGTGGTTTGAAGAACACGACATGCAAGGGACGCCGTGGACAAATCCAGAGAGTTACCGCAAGTGGGCGCCGCTGACATACGCGGCCGATTTGGGAAAATTCAAAACGCCGACACTGGTGATTGCGGGCGAACGGGATTATCGAGTTCCATACACGCAGTCGCTGGAATTCTTCAACACATTGCAGAGGCAAGGCGTGCCTTCAAAGCTGGTTGTATTTCCAGATGAGGGCCATTGGATTCTGAAGCCACAAAACAGCCGGTTTTGGTACAAAACGTTCCTGGATTGGCTCGCAACGTATTTGAAATAGCCGGCGAATCAAACAGCGAACAATCGTTGCAGCGCACGGCGCGCAAACCGGAAGAGATGAAAGAGTAGGAACACGGAAAGCGCAACGAGTGCCACGACGATGACAGTCGTCGCCAGGGGATGCGCCGTGGCCATCCACGTCAGCCAGACCGCCAAAACATCTTCGCCGAAACTCAAAGCCCAATTGCTAAGTGGTTCCGGTGTGGTGTTAACAGCGGCACGCGCACTGGCCTTCGTTCCATGTGAGGTTAGCGCAACTCCGCCGGCGAGAAGCGCGGCAGCCCATCGCCACTCCGCAGGTGCGGCGCCTGCCGCGCCATATGCCAGCAACGCCGCAGCGGGCGGGCGAATGAAAGTGTGTATCATGTCCCAGACAGTATCGACGTACGGGATTTTGTCCGCAAAGAATTCCACAAAATAAAGAACGGCAGCAATCGTAAGAACTGCAGGATGCGCAAGCGCGTGAAGCGAAGGCGGAAGGTGGATGACTCCGAAACGCTCCAAAAGCCCGAGCGTCGCGACGGTCGCGTAAAGATTCAAGCCCGAGGAAAATCCGGCGCCAAGAGCGATCCCCAGTGTTTCGATGGGATTCATTCCGCCCATCATAGCAAAGCAAGACAGTGCTAGTGGACAGTAACTTCTGCTCCTACTCGCGCGACGTTTCGTTTGACCATTTGGCATGGGACAGCGATGCTGTCCTCAGGACGGTCCTCCATGTTTGGCCTAAGCCACCTTTTCTACCCGTGGGGATTCATCCTGCAAGTCCTCGCGATCGTGCACTTCGTGCGGCGCCGGCCGGAGAATTATTGGTTCTTCGTTATTTTCTTCGGCGGATTTCTCGGTGCGGGCGTGTACATTGTCGCGGAAGTTCTGCCCGATCTCGGTCTTCTGCGCGGCGTCTTTCAGGGGTTTGGCCGGAGATCGCGCATTCAAATCGTCGAAACACAAATCCTGGACAATCCTTCCGCTGCAAACTACGAAGAGCTCGGGGAGCTATATAAAGACCAGAAGCAATTTGCCAAAGCGCGCGAAGCGTTTACGAACGCAATCGCGGCGCGCAGCGATTCCGTGTACACCTTTTACTATCGCGCCCAGGCTTCTCTAGGGATGGGAGATTTCGCCGCTGCGATTTCCGATCTGGAGCGAGTCGTCGCCAGCGATCGAAAGTTCGATTACTACAGGGCTGCCGGACTCCTGGCCGATGCTTATGCGCAAACCGGCCAATTGGAGAGCGCCGCTCAACTCTATGTCGATGTGGCGCAATTCTCGACGACAACCGAAACGCTCTACAATTATGCATATTTTCTGAAGCTCGCAGGCCACCGCGAGGAAGCCCGCGAATGGGCGCAAAAGCTCCTCGCCAAGAAGCGGACTCTCCCACGCTACATGCAGCGCTATGAACGGCCCTGGTTCCGCAAAGGCAAAGCGCTGTTGAAGGAACTTGCTGCCGCGTAGGGGCCGGGTCTCGTCCTGAGGGATTCCCACTCTTGGGTCTGCCGCTCATCCGCCGCCCAATTGTGCAGCAGCGCCTTTGGTTTCGCTCCAAAAAAGCGTGCTGAGAGGCCGTACCTGTTTTAGAATCAGAATAAGCATCGCGCCCGTAGCTCAGTTGGATAGAGCGTCTGCCTTCTAAGCAGAGGGTCGCCAGTTCGAGTCTGGCCGGGCGCGCCATTTTTTCAAGCACTTGCAGATGATTCGAAAGCTGCCGTTGGGCGCCTGTAGCGGAAACTGTAGCGGGTGCGGTTCATTTTTGACCAGTGGATCAAGGCGTCTTCCTCTGGGTTGTTGCTCGCTCGTTGGTTCCGCTTCGCATCCATTCGCAAACGTCCGGCCAGTAGAACCGTAGATAACGCCCACAATGGAGAACCGGCAAAGGTTTTTCAGTGTGCTCCCCACGGCGTCGGCTCTTCTCATAGACCCAACTGACTCCGACCTGCAGTCGTTCC
>DATEWL010000307.1:0-5216 GCA_035258025.1 Candidatus Acidiferrum sp.
CCCCCCCAGGGTTTTTCATAGGCGTTCATTCCAAAGACGTTAAAGTCGTTTATTTTGATACACTTTTGGAAGTGTTGATTCTAAAGAGCTTGTTCGTACCAAGATTGTGCAATTTGGAGTTTGTCTCGCAAGTATTGCCATACGGACCCCGATTGCAGGATCCAGAAACAAAAAAGCCAGCAAGGATGCTGGCGGTGAAGTGCACGGGGCGATTTATTACCTATAAAATACTATACTCCTGGAGTAACTTTTTGTCAAGAGGAAGGCGGTAAAACCGTAAGTCACTGAAACGAAAAGGAAAATCAGCGCACGATTCCTTGTTAGGTCAGCGCAGCTGGGGACGCGCACTCCGCTGAAACTGGGGTGTGGGGCTCGGCCCGGAGTTGGATCTGGTGCCATGAAGAAGATTGCTCGAAAGAAAGTGCTGTTCGTCTGCCTTGGGAATGCATGCCGTAGCCCGATGGCGGAGGCGATTGCATCGCGGGATGCCGCCGACGTGATCGAAGCATCGAGCGCGGGACTGACGCCGCTTGGTCACGTCGAGAGAATGACCAAGCAGACGCTCGAAAATAATGCCTATCCCGTGGATGGCCTCGATTCGAAGCCAGTCGTGCCCTCCGCGTTCGACGCAACGGATATCGTGATCAACATGAGCGGCTGGCCGAGAGAACTCTTTTTTGAGAATCCAGCCAAAGTGGAAGATTGGCGCGTGGAAGATCCCTATGGCGCCGACGCCGCGCTTTATCAGAGAATCTTCGAGGATATTCGGCAGCGTGTATCCGAACTTGCGACGCGCCTAAGGAATGGCAACGGTAGCGAGGTGATTCCGAAAAACATCAAACAAAAGGGCAATAAGGGACGACGACGGCGGTAGAAGGCGTCGAGGAGAAGCGAGTTTGCGGCGAGAGAAAACTAGCGTATCGCAGGAAGATTACCTCAAGGCGATTTGGGAGATGCTTGAGGAGGATCAGACGCCGATCAGCGCGCGGCTGGCGGAAGAGCTAAAAGTGACGCCCCCGGCGGTGACGGCGGCATTGAAGCGCATGACGCGCGATGGCCATGTTCGTGTGGAGCGCACTGGCCGAATCGATCTTACGCGCAAAGGGCGCATGGTTGCGGAACGGCTGGCTTTGCGTCATCAGCTTGCGGAAATGCTACTGACGGAAATGATTGGGCTTTCGTGGGCGAAGGCGCACGACGAAGCTGAGCGGCTGGAGCATGGAATCTCGCCGGAAGTGGAGGCGCTTTTGCTCAAGCGTTTCGGCAACAAGAAGTCGTGCCCGCACGGCGTTCCGATGCGGGGCGGCGTGGCGAAATTGCGAAGTCAGGGCGCGGTGCTCTTGGCGGATTTGCGTCCGAACGAACATGCGGAAATTCTTTGCGTTTACGAGAAGGACGGACAGTTTCTGGAGTTTCTGGAAGGGTTGCGATTGCGTCCTTCGACAAAAGTCGAAGTGCTGAAGCGCGAATACGACGAGACGATGACTCTGCGGTCGGACGGGCACACGATGCATTTGGGGAAGCCGGCTACTTCGCGGATTTGGGTGCGGCGATTGAACGGGTAAGTCAGTGAGTAGTGGATAGTGAGTGGTGAGTAGTGGCGGTGAGTAATCGTTGGTGCACGGTGAGTTTTGTGTGGTGCAGGGCGCGCTTTGATCAGTACATTTGGACGGGGACGGGCACAGCGTGCTGTGCCCCTACGAAGGTTGATCTGGATTAAGTGCGTTGATCCAAGAGGGTTTTTAGGCGGGCGTAGCCGGCTTTGCTGACTGGCAGGCGGGTGCCGTCGGCGAGGATGGCGAGGCGGCTGTCCTTTCCATAGGGCTCGATACGCACTACCTTTTCGAAATTCACCACGTAAGAACGATGGACTCGCACGAATTGCTCGGGGTCGAGGCAGGCTTCGAGGCTTGCGATGGTTTGCTGCTTCAAATGCTTTTTGCCTTCGCTGGCTAACGCGACGTAATCGTCTTGGGCTTCGGCGTAGTCGAGTTTTCTCACCGGGATTAGGGTGACGCGCGTACCGTCGCGGACGACAATTCGGTCGAGAAACTGTTTGGGCGGACGTGCCGCTGCGGCTAGTTCTGGCGCGGGCGGGAATTTTTCGCCTATGCGTGATTTGGCGCGTTCGAGAGCCGCTTCGAAGCGCTCGCGGCCGATGGGCTTCAAGAGATAGTCGACGGCGTGGACTTCGAAGGCGCGCATGGCGTACTGGTCGTAGGCGGTGACGAAAATGACCGCGGTTTCCGTGCCAATCAGCTCCAGTACATCGAACCCGGAGAGTTTGGGCATCTGCACGTCCAGGAAAATCAGGTCGGGCTTGTGCTCGGCGACCGCCTTCACGGCCTCAAAGCCATTGGCGCACTCCGCGGCGATTACTATTTCCGAATGGATTTGAACCAACTCGCGCAGGACAAGGCGCGCGAGGTCTTCATCGTCCACGATGAGGGCGGTGATCTTATTAGCGTCCTTCATGTTCAATTCTTGGCCTCTTCGGTGTTAGCTGTATCCGCTGGAAACGCCAAGTCCACTCGAAATTTTCCGTTTTCGGCGCTGACGCGCATGTTCGCTTCCTTGCCATATCGCGCTTCAAGCCTCTCGCGAACATTTCTCAGGCCGAGGCCGCCTTTTCGCATCGACGTCGATTCAGGGTCAAACGTATTCTCAATCGCAATCACCACGCGGCCATTGTGGCTCTGGCCGGAAAGACGCACCGTGCCTCCGTCCGGAAGATTGGCGATGCCGTGGGTGATGGCATTTTCGACGAGCGGCTGGAGGAGAAGGGGTGGCAGCTGCACAGAGTTAGAGACTTGTTGCATATCTTCCTCCATCCGCAGGCGCGCGCCGAAACGCACTTTCTCGATCGCAAGATAGCGATGGAGCAGCGACAACTCTTCCGAAAGTGGCACGCTCGTTTTTTCGCCAAGCCCCAGCGTCGTGCGCAGAAATTCGGCTAGCAGAATGCACATTTCGCGAGCCTTGGCAGGGTCCGCACTTGTCAGAGCGCTGATGGAATTCAGGCTGTTGAAAAGAAAGTGCGGATTCACTTGTGCTTTCAGCGCTTTCAATTCGGCGTCGCGGGCCAGAATGCTGGTTTCCATCGCGCGCGCCTCAGCAATTCGAGAGTCCTCAATGGCCAGGATGACGTAGTGAGATGCGACCGACAGGAGATAGAGCAGAAAGCCGACGCCGAATAGAACCGGGACTTGCGGAGCGAAGCGTTCATTCAGTCCCTGAAACGAAGGAAATTGCGAAAGGGCATAAGCCAGAATCCTCGCCAACTGAACCCACAGGAAACTGATGATGACCGCGGCGGCCAGGTGAGTGAACCTGAGTTGCAGGATCGAGCTCTTTCGTAGGGGTGTTGCTCTGCAGGTGTACCAGGCGGAGAGGCACACGAACTGATACACGAGACAGAGCGGGACGATCAGGACGGCTGCATCCAACCATCCAAGCTTCCCGGGCACAGCCATCAGGTAAATCAGGATCCCCGCTAGCGGAGTCCACGCAAGCAGGTAGATGCCGTAGCGGTTGATCGGAGTGAGAAGGGGGTGCATACAGACCGCTTAGTTGGCGATCTCCACGCCTCCAAAAATGATTGTGCCGGTGATATGCAGAGTTTTTCTCTTGGCGCCGGATTGGTCCGGGGCCGCCGAAATGTGCGTCTTGTCGGAGAATCCGCCAAGCACCGGCATGGTCATCGAATGGACATTCCACGTATCAGGCACGCGAATCTCCGCCCCGCCAAAGATGCAGTTGATTTCGATAGTGGCCTCGTCGCCGTCGATAATGGCATCCCGCAGATCGAGCTCGGCGCCGCCAAATACACAGGTGGCCCTTCCACCCTTGAAGGCATGGCTCGTAACGCGGCGTTCAATCCCGCCGAAGACTGTGGTGGCGTTAAAGACGTCAGGACTATCACTTCTCCCTTTCACGACCACGGGGGGTCTCAGGGCACCCCAGATGAGAACGAGGCCAACCAGAATGATCGCGACGGGCCACATATCGGCGAAGCGGACGTGGGTAAAGCCCAGACTGTTCAGTTGGAAAACAGTCCCGACGACGACCAGGATTACGCCCCAGGCGCGATTCGAACGGGTAAAGAGATGACCGACGCCAAAGAAAATCAGGACCGTGGGCCAAAAATGGAACAGCGAGCCAATGACAATGAAGCCCATGTGATCGAGAAGCAGCGCGACGCCAGCCACGACGATCAAAGCTCCCCAGACGACACCCGCACGCGAGGATTCCGACTGCCCCTTGCCGCGGATGATGATCCCGGCCAGCAACTGATGCTTGCGGGTGTCGTCCGGCTGCGGAGATTTATCGCGATCATCCATTATCAATCTCCCCTTCACGGAACACGGACGTGTGCGAAGGATTTGCTCCTGCCGCTCGCGCAGTGCGCGACCGCAGCAAGGCAATCCCGACGATCACGGCCACCATCGCAGAGAATAATACCAAGATACGCGAAATGAGCGAGAAGTAGTCAATCTGATGGAATGCGATAGCCCGCGCGGCGTTAAGGAAGGATAGACCGAGTGCGGGCACGAAGCCGAAGAATCCTTCACCAAGTTTTTGGGCGAGACGCTCAAGAGGTTGCACCAGGAAGGCGAGGTCGCCCAGCAGTGCTACGGATCCGAGTGTCACTAAAATCTTGCCCATATACCCTCGCTTTTCGTTTCCAGCATGTCGCTGCGGTGCCATGCTCGCCTCCACATCGGGCAGTTTGTCTGCCCAGGAGCGAGATTACACACCGCCCGGAGGGCGCGCATTGGCTTTTCGGCGAAGAGGCCGGATTTACCGGCCAGTGGCGGCTGGTATCGGCGAAAACCATGTGCGGGCCATTTTTGCGGAAAGTACTAAACCCACTTGCAAATTGTCGCGATTCACCATAGGGTATGCCCACTGAGCAACGGCTTTCCTCAAACCTAGCGCCGAAGAAATCTGGCGAACGGAGATGGTCTTGCAGACAGAGAATGCAATCGCCCGAAGTGGCGAACGATGGCGCTGGCTCCTCTATGTGGCGCTCGCACTTGCGGGTGGATTGCTCACGTTCGTCGGAGCACGCGCTCAGCAAAAAGCCACGGACGACGCTACGTTTCGAAAGTTAATTGACGCCTATTGCGAGGCTTGGAGCAGCGGCAATGCGGACAACGCCGCGCGATTCTATGCCAAGGAAGACGGACTGGTATTTTATGACGTTGCTCCGTTCG
>DATEWL010000308.1:0-2309 GCA_035258025.1 Candidatus Acidiferrum sp.
GAGCCAAACGCTCACTTCGACGCGTTCCAGCGCTCCTTTGCGTTCGATCGCCGCCTCCTGCCTTACGAAATCGCCGTCGACCGCGCCTGGGCCAAAGCGCTAGAACCCATCGGCATTTTCACCGCCACGGAAGTGAAGCAAACGCTCGCCGCGCTCGACAAAATCTCCGAGCGCGCGAAAACTGATCCTGCTTGGATCGATACATTCGGTGCGAACGCGGAAGACGTCCATCACTTCGTCGAAAAAGCCCTCGTCGAAGAGCTCGGCCCGCTCGGTTGGAAGCTGCACACCGGCCGCAGCCGCAACGAACTCGTCGCCACGGATTTTCGTCTTTTTGTCATCGACGCCGCCGCGGAAGTCCAGCGTGGTCTGTCCGCGCTCTTGAACGCGCTTCTGAACCAAGCCAAAACAAGAATCTCCGTGCCTATGGCGGGCATGACCCACATGCAGCACGCGCAACCGATCCTGCTTTCGCATTTTTTGCTGGCGCATGCAGAAGCGTTCCTGCGCGATGTCACACGACTTCAACACGCCGCAGCAAGCTCCGACGCTTGTCCAATGGGCTCCGGCGCGCTCGCCGGAAACTCCTTCGGAATCGATCGCAACGCCATCGCGCGCGAACTTGGCTTTTCGCGCATCACCGCGAATAGCCTTGACGCGGTCAGCGACCGCGATTTTGCACTTGATTTTCTTTTCGCGCTTACCGGCATCGCAACCCATCTCTCTCGCCTCGCCGAGGATTTCGTGATTTTTTCCTCGCAGGAATTCGCTTACGTGATTCTTCCCGACGAGTATTCCACCGGCAGCAGCCTAATGCCGCAAAAGAAAAATCCCGATTCCTGGGAATTGATTCGCGGCAAAATTGGCCGCATCACCGGCGCTTTGGTCAGCCTCTTGACCACACTCAAAGGTTTGCCGACCAGCTATCAGCGCGACTTGCAGGAAGACAAGGAAGCGCTCTTCACCGCGCAAGATCAAGTCGCGGACATGCTCGCCGTAGCCGCGGGCGCGCTCGCCGGCACCACATTTCGCGAAGATCGTCTTCGCGCCGCCGCGTCCAATCCCTTGCTCTTGGCTACCGAAGCCGCCGACTATCTTGTTCACAAGCGCGTTCCGTTCCGCCAGGCACACGATCTGATTGGCAAAGTTCTCCGCGAAGCCGAGCGCCAGGGAAAAGTCTGGACGGAATTGCCGCTCGAAGATTTGAAGAAAATCTCTCCGGTATTTGAGTCTGATTTTTCCGATGGGCTGAACGTCAATGCGGCGCTCGGGGCAAAAAAAGTTCCTGGCGGAACCGCGCCCGACGCCGTTAGAAAAGCCATTGCCGATTTGGAAGAACGTCTTCACAGAAAAACCACCAAAATAGGAGCCACACCATGAGCATGCAAACGGCAGTCCAGCTGAACACACCAACCTCCATCTCGGAGGAGAGGAGGTCGCTTCCGGGGGCGGCGCGCTAGTCACACGGATATCCCGCTGATGAAGCACGCACTCTCCGAAGCTTCTCTCCCTCGCGGATTTCGGTTCGCAGGCATCGCCTGCGGATTGAAAAAAACCGGCGCGCTCGATCTCGCGATTATTTCGAGTGACGTACCTGCTTCTGCCGCCGCAATGTTCACGCAAAATCTTGTTGTCGCCGCACCCGTCACGATTTCCAAGGAACACTTGCGTGCGTCAAAAGGCCGCATGCGTGCTGCGATTGTGAATGCAGGCAACGCGAACTGCGCAACCGGCGCCGCAGGCCACTCCGCAGCACAAAAAACCGTTGCCGAAACGGCCAGGCGGCTCGGCTGCACTCCCAACGAAATCATCGTTTGCTCGACAGGAGTGATTGGCGTGCCACTGGCTGTTGAAAAAATCCTGCGCTCTCTGCCGAAGCTCACGCGCAACCGTCGTCCTTCGGCCCGGTCATTCGCAGAGCTGTCGCTCGCCATTTGCACCACGGACACCCGCCCAAAAACCGCCGGCGCTGCGTTCAAAATGGCCGGCAAGAAAATTCACATGGTCGGCTGCGCCAAGGGTGCGGGGATGATTCATCCCAACCTAGCGACGACGCTCGCCTTCGTGGTGACCGATGCCGCCATCGCGCCCCCGCTTCTACAGAAAACTCTGCGCGATGTTTGCTCGCGTACGTTCAATTGCATCAGCATCGACGGCGATTCTTCGACGAACGACACGCTGGCGGTTTTCGCCAACGGAGCGGCGGGCACGCCCGCGATTCGCGCCGGAGGCGCAGCACATCGCGCTTTCACTGCGGCGCTCGAGGAAGTTTGCCGGTCACTCGCGCTGCAGATCGTCGCCGACGGTGA
>DATEWL010000309.1:0-2131 GCA_035258025.1 Candidatus Acidiferrum sp.
GCCTGGGTCAATATGGTCTTTCTTAATTCAGAAATTGCATATTCGGGAGGTCCGATCGTATTAAAAAACGTGAAGTTTATCCACTGCACGTTCCATACATACCAGGGAGAGGCTGGTTTTGGTCTATTACAGTACGCGGCATCTGACAAGACGGAATTTGAATATCCGAAAAAAAACCCTCAATCGCCAGGATTGTAAGCGCTGACGTTTCTGTCTTTGCGACCGGCCCCCAAAATTCCCGTATTTGGTCGCAAGAAAACGCAGAACGTTCCGTCAGGAAGCTGTGAAGAAATCGAACCGAGGGACTCGATGCACTAGTGCGGAATCGACGAACGTGGGTAGACTGCAAGTGTGACCAAGCCTTCGACGTCTCCAAGTCCGCGACTGGTTGCCATTGATCGTCGACAATTTCTTTTGCGTACCGTCGATGTTGAGAAGTTGATCGACGAGAACCACAGTGCGCGATCGGTGTGGGAATTAGTAGGGCGGCTGGATCTGACTCTGTATCACGCACAAATTGCCGCGGTCGAGGGGCACGCCGGGCGCGAGCACACGGACCCGCAGTTGTTGATCAGTCTGTGGCTGTACGCCTACAGCCGGGGCATCAGTTCGGCGCGGGAGGTGGCGCGGCAGTGCGAGTTTGAGCCGGGCTTCCAATGGCTGTGCGGCCTGGAAGCGATCAGCCATCGGACGCTGTCCGGTTTCCGTTCAGGGAACAAGGCAGCTTTGGATGATTTGTTCGTGCAGGTGCTGGGCATGCTGAGCGCCGAGGGGCTGATCACGCTGGAGCGGGTGACGCTGGACGGAACCAAAATCAAAGCCAATGCCGGAGGCAACAGCTTCCGCCGCAAAGAGAAACTGGAAGCGCATTTGGAACTGGCGCGCGAGCAGGTGCGCATGCTGAACGCAGAAGGAGCAGAAGGAGAGGAGAAGGAGACAACCGCCAATCGGCAAGCCGCGGCAAGGCGGCGAGCGGCGAGACAACGGGCCAGTCGGCTGGAAGCGGCGGTGCGGGAAGTAGAACGTCTGCAACAAGAGAAGAAGCACGATCGAAAAGAATTCGTGGCGCGGGCTTCCGGCACCGATCCGGACGCGCATGTGATGAGAAACGGGGAGGGCGGCACGGTGCCCAGCTACAACGTGCAACTGCTCACCGATGTGAGCCACGGCTTGGTGGTGAACGTGGAAGCCACTACCGACGCCATTGATTACCGCCAACTGCAACCAGCGCTGGAGCGCTGCGAACGGACGCTGGGACAGAAGCCGAAGCAGATCGTGGCCGATGGCGACTATACCAATCATGCATCGGTGCAGGCGGCGGCAGCTTGCGGGGTGGACTTTTATGGATCGTGGCAAGAGAGCTGGAAGCCGGTCGAACGCGATGCCCAAGGCCGCCGCGCCGGGTTCCTGGCCAATGCGTTCCCCTACGATGCCAAGCGGGACTGTTTTACTTGTCCGGCCGGAAAGATCCTCACTCATCATGCCCTGCTGAATCGCGGCAACGGCGTACGCACCCACGTGTACCGCGCGCCCAAGGCGTCCTGCCCGAACTGCCCATGGCATGGCCATTGCGCTCCAGCGAACGCGCGGCCCGCGTGGCGGCGGTCCATCACGCGCCTCGATGAACCCGCGAGTACAACCGCGTTCAAAGCGAAGATGGCAAGCGAAGAAGCAAAACAAATCTATGCCCAACGCTCGCAGATCGCGGAGTTCCCGCACGCTTGGATTAAAGAGCGCTGCGGCTTACGACAGTTCCGGTGTCGCAACCGCCTGAAGGTGGCCATGGAAGCCACTTGGGCGTGCCTCAGCTACAACCTGACGCGGTGGTTCAGCCTACGCCGCAAACCCCATCTGGCAACCGCGTCCGCGTAGGCCGCAAAACCCAATCTCCCTCGCCTACAGCAAGCCGGGTGTCGTACTCCCGAGTAACTCATAACCCCCGCGCAAAAAAACGCCATGGCAAAATCTTGAACGACAAACTGCAAAGCACAAAATCGATTTCTTCACGGCTTCCTGTCCCTGCATTCCAAGGTTTCTTCACGCCACCGAGCCGAAGGAAAAACTGGTGAACGTCCCGTCCTGTCCCCATGCTCTCGTCAGCTCAGGGCAGGCTGTCGAAAAACATATAGAT
>DATEWL010000310.1:0-11919 GCA_035258025.1 Candidatus Acidiferrum sp.
CGATTAAATTTGGCGCGGACATTCGCTATGCCACTAACCTTCGCATCCCCAGCGATTCCAGCCGCACAGGTATTCTGAACTTCGACCAATACGGGACAGGCAACGCCGGAAGTGCCGGTCTTGGTTTGGCTACGATGATATTGGGTGATGTATCGTCGTTCCAGCGTTTCGTAAGCCCGCCCAACGTTCAAGCCATCGGGCATCAGTGGCGCGAATTCTTCTATGGCCAAGACACCTGGCGCATCAGCCCCAAGTTCACCATGACCTATGGCGTGCGCTGGGAAATTTACAGTCCAGAGGCCGTCACCGCCAAGGGCAACGCCGGTTTTGCCAACTTGAATGATGGTCAGCTTCTCGTGGCGGGCTATGGCGGCGTTGGAGATAATGGCGGCGTCGCGAACACGTATAAAGCGTTCGCCCCGCGCGTGAGTTTTGCTTACCAATTCGATTCCAAGACGGTGGTACGCCTCGGTTACGGCCGCGGGTTCGATATCGGTGTGTTCGGTTCGAACTTTGGCCACGCTGTTACGCAAAACCTTCCGGTCCTCGCGGCACAATCGCTCTCTGATTCGAATATAAGTTCCTCAAACACCAATAATCGCAGTGCTGTTTTCAATCTTTCGAACGGGCCACCGGCGTACTCGTTTACCAATCTCATAAACGACCTGAATACGAATGGATATTTGCCGTTGCTTGGGCCTGACGGGACAGCTTCCACGTATATCCGTCCGAGGGTTCAGAGGCTTCCAACGATTGATGAATGGAATGCCACGCTCCAGCGCCAGATCACACCGACAATTAATCTTACCGTCAGCTATATCGGCAACAAAGGAACTCACGTGTTTGCCGGAACAGGTCCTTCCTATACCGTGAACGAGTCTGCTATCGGCGGCGGCACGGCTCCTATAACTTGCGGAGCGTCAGGCTGCAACGTCTCTTTCGTTCCAAGCATACCGGCAAACAACCGCCGCGAGTTCTTTTTGAACGGGGTTTATTCCTTCCAATACACGGGTACAGGCTACACGCCTTGTTGCTCAGGGAGCGTCGGCAATTATTTTGGAAACGACGCCAACAACAACTACAACGCGCTGCAGATAAAGGCGGAAAAACGGACGAGCTACGGACTGCAGTTTCTTGCGCATTACACCTTTTCGCGAGCCAACGCGTACGATTCGGGATACTACGACGTGAACAAAGCGTTCGCATACGGTCCGAACCCGGACAACCGCAACAACGAGTTCGTCGTTAGCTCTCTCTATCAGCTGCCCTTCGGCAAGGGCAAACATTTCCTGGGCGATGCCGGTCGGGCGATGGACCTTGCCGTTGGCGGCTGGCAAATCAGCAATACTTTGACTTGGGGCGGCGGTCTGCCATGGACGCCAAGCATCGGGGAGTGCGGAGCTATCGCGGATGCTGGACCTTGCCGACCAAATGTGATTAATGGTCAGAAACTGAAGACCGGCACTCAGGTAGTGAATGGAGCGCTGTACTGGTTTGTTCCCGTGACTCCGCTTTCCTACGGGAATCAGGTTAGTGCTGCGAACGCGGGCGTTGACTCCTGTACCTTTGCCCGACCGACGGCTGGGCCCTTCTCTCTTCCAGGTTGCGGCCAAATCGGGAATGCAGGGTTCGATTCTTATCGCGGGCCGCACGTCTTCTACGACGACATGTCGTTGTCGAAGACTTTTAACATCACGGAGCGCTACAAGGCGCAGTTCCGCTTCGATGCTTACAATGTCTTCAACCACCCCGTTTTGGGATTCAACGGCAACCAGGGCAATACTTGCGTCGACTGCGGCGGCACCGCTGGTCAAATCACGGACATCCAGGGCGATAGCTCGCCGGGTTCTCCGACTGGCATGCGTCAACTGCAGTTTGGCGTTAGATTCATTTTCTAACAAAACAAACAAAACACCCCAAAACGGACGGGGGGCCCTCACGGGCTCCCCGTTTTTTATGCTCTAATCGTTTCCGAGTTTGCTTAGGAAAATGTCCATGCCAAAGGTTAGCAGGGTTTGCGCTCTCCTCTTGCTCAGTTTGATCCTCGGTGGCACGCTTTTCTGGCCGGTGAGCACCCAGCCGCAACAGAACTCGTCCGCACCTGGCCCTCCCCGCCCCTCCCAAACGCCCGAAGCCAATTTTGACGAGGCACACCACCTCTTGCAGCAAGGCAAGTACGACGAGGCGATCTCTGCTCTCCTCGACCTAGAAGCGAAGCAACCGGGAATGAAAGGCCTCGCGCACGAATTGGGGGCCGCGTATTACAAAAAAAGCGACTTCCTGAACGCCATCGTTTATTTGAAGAAAGCGCGGGAGGAGAATTCGGATGACGCGGAGGCAATGCAACTGCTGGGCTTGTCGTATTACCTGGCGGGACGGCCTGTCGAAGCGATTCCAGCGCTCGAAAAGGTGCAGACGTGGTATCCCAGCGCCAATGTCGATGCGGCGTACATTCTAGGGATTTGCTACATTCAGACAAAGGACTATCCCAACGCCCGCAAAGCCTTTGCGAAAATGTTCGACGTGCCCGCTGAGTCGGCGGCCAGCTATTTGTTCACGGCGCGCATGCTGCTGCGGCAGGATTACGCGCCCGTGGCCGAGGAATATGCGCATAAAGCCGTGGCTCTCGATCCGAAACTTCCCCTGGCGCACCAGCTTCTCGGAGAACTGTACCTCTTTCATTCTCAGATAGATGAGGCCATCTCAGAGTTCCGGAAGGAACTGGAAATCAATCCTGGCAACCCCGTGGCGTATTACAAGCTTGCGGATGGCTATTCACGCGTGCAGAAATTCGATGAAGCGGAACGGCTTCTGCAACGCTCTATTTGGCTGGACCCCACTTCGACGGGGCCGTACATTCTGCTCGGCAAAGTTCTCGAGAAAAAGGGTGAGACGGAGCTTGCCGTGCGCGCACTGCAGCGGGCGCTTGCCATGGATCCCAACAACCCGATGCCACATCACCTCTTGGGGCAGGCTTATCGCGCTTTGGGCAAGAATGCTGATGCAGACCGAGAGCTTCAGGTGGCCGGCCAATTGGAACAAGGCCAGAATTCGAAGCCTTGAAGGGGATGCCCCAGCCTATGAAGTTGTCCAATGCGATGTCTCGCGGACGTGGGATATTCGTGGCTTCACTTTTACTGGTATTCACGTGTGGGCTGCTTGCGCAACGAACTTACGATGAACCGTGGAGGCCGCAGTTTCATTTTACTCCACCGAAAAACTTCATGAATGATCCGAACGGCCTAGTCTACTACAAAGGCGAATACCACCTATTCTACCAATACAATCCGCAGGGAACGGAATGGGGCCACATGAGCTGGGGCCACGCGGTCAGCACGGATATATTGCATTGGAAGAATTTGCCCGTAGCGATTCCCGAAGAAGCTGGCCAGTACATGATTTATTCCGGCAGCGCGGTTGTGGATTGGCACAACGCGAGCGGATTGTGCGCCAGCGCGGACTCGCAGGGTTCTTCTTGTTTGATTGCGATATATACTGCCGCCGGAAAGAATGTCCAGAATCAACACCTCGCCTTCAGCAACGACTGGGGACGCACGTGGACAAATTATCCGGGCAATCCGGTAGCAGATTTGAAACAGCCCGACTTTCGAGACCCAAAAGTATTCTGGTATGAGGCTGAGAAGAAGTGGGTGATGGTTGCGGTTCTCGCCGATGAGCGAAAAGCAGTGTTTTTTGACTCGCGAGATTTGAAGAACTGGACTTTCCGCAGCTCGTTTGAAATTGAGGGCGATGACAAAGGGCAATGGGAATGCCCCGATCTCTTTGAATTGACGGTGGACGGGAATACCAAAAACACAAAGTGGGTGCTCATCGTCAATCGCAACCCGGGCGCCCCTGCCGGCGGCACTGGGACGCGCTATTTTGTAGGCAGCTTCGACGGCACGCACTTTGTGAACGAAACTCCAGCCGCGCAGGAACTTTGGGCCGACTACGGCAAGGATTTCTACGCGACGAACTCGTTTTCTGATCTTCCGCCAAAGGACGCCCGCCGAATATGGATCGGCTGGATCAGCAATTGGCAATACGCGAACCGCGAACCAACCGCGATTTGGCGCGGGGCACAGTCGCTGCCGCGCGAGCTTAGCTTGGCAAAATTCCCGGACGGAATCCGGCTGGTGCAAAAACCGATCGCCGAAACACGAACGCTGCGTGAACGAGAATTCTTGCAGCTCTCAAATGTTTCCGTCCCAATGGCCATGCAAGCGATGCACTTGGCAAATGTACGCGGTGACACAATCGAAATCGAAGCGGAACTAGCTCCTGGCGATGCAAAGGAGATGGGATTCCGTCTGCGCAAAGGCGGATCCGAGGAAACGATTGTGGGTGTCACACCCGAAATCAAGGAAGTGTTCGTAGACCGGACCCGCTCGGGACAAGTTTCTTTCGGGCCCGAATTTCAGGGGCGCCATAAATCGGGTTTGCGTCAGAGTGCTCAGGTGAAGCTCCATATCTTTCTCGACCGCTCCAGCGTGGAAGTTTTCGTCGACGACGGCGAAGTGGTCTTGACAGACCGCATGTACCCTTCACCCGGCAGTGACGGAATTGAGTTGTATTCGAAGGAAGGGCAAGGCAAAGTGCTTTCGCTCTCGATTTGGAAATTGGGCTCGATCTGGCATTAACACTTGGGATCGGAAGGCGTTAGCTGAAACCAAAGAGGACGCCATGGAGCGCTGCGCGAAAGCACCGTACTGCCAGGAGAACGCGGGTCGTCCATGAAAAAGTTCATGACAGTCGGGCTGGGCGAATTGCTCTGGGATATTTTTCCGGAGGGCCGCCAGCTTGGCGGCGCACCCGCGAATTTCGCGTACATGACGAATCTCCTGGGCGATGAGGGCATCGTCGCCAGCCGAGTCGGCAACGACGATCTTGGGGAAGAGGCCAAACACCGTCTCGAGCATCTCGGTCTCGCCACTTCCTGTATACAGCTCGATCCAACTTATCGCACGGGCGTTGTACAGGTCGAATTGGATGCAAAGGGCCAGCCGACATTTCAGATCGCCGAGCCGGTCGCGTGGGATGCGTTCGAATGGACCGCCGCGTGGCAATCGCTAGCGCAAAAAACAGACGCGGTATGCTTCGGTTCTCTGGCGCAACGATCTCCGCAGTCCCGCCAGACCATCTTTTCCTTCTTGAAAACAATCAGACCGGAGACCACACGCGTCTTCGACGTCAATCTCCGGCAGTCCTTCTATTCCGCGCAGGTCCTCGCTGATTCCGCAAAACACGCCGACATCATCAAGTTAAACCACGATGAGTTGCCGACAGTCGTGCAGTTGCTCGGTTTTCCGTTTCATGATGAAGAGTCCGCGGCGCAGTGGCTCCGGCATACATTTCATATAAAACTCGTATGCATCACGCGCGGCGCGGCGGGAAGTTTGCTGGTGAGCGAATATGCCAAACACGAGCATCCCGGCATTCGAGTGCACGTGGCGGACACGGTGGGCTCGGGCGATGCGTTCACGGCGGCGCTCGTATATCACTATTTGCGGCGCGATTCTCTTGCCACGATGAACGAGGCGGCCAATCGAATGGGTTCGTGGGTCGCGAGCCAGACGGGGGCTACTCCCGCACGCGATGAAACCCGGCTGAAATTGATCCGCTCAGCGGACGCGTAGGCGATACTGGAACAAAGTACGAAGTGAGAAGCTCTAGTGGACTGCGACGGGCACTCGATCCTGTTCCTTTGTTAGCCGCGCGACTTCGCTTGGCGGCAGTTCGTGCAAGAGCGCCAAAAACACACCGTTCGTCCAGCCAAACCCGACGATGTTCATGTGATATCCGGCGGTCACTTGCGTTTCTGAAGAACGCTTCACGGCGTCATATTTCTCGCGTATCGTTCCGTCGCGCCGGAAATTCTCCATGACCATCGAAAGAAATTTGTAGGACAGCCTGTTCGCATCCTCGTTGAATCCGGCGCGGCGCATGCCTTCGATGGCCATTAATTGGTTAGGCGCCCACGCATACGGAAAATCCCACTGCCCGCCGGTTTCGTAGGGACTCATCACCAAGCCGCCAGGCTGTTCAAACTTGCCGACGTGTTGCATCACGATGCCTGCTTGCTCAGGAGTCGCAATCCCTGCCCAGAGGGGATAAAACGTGGTGACGTATTCGTACGTCGAGCGCGTTTGCTTCTCGAAATCGTAGTCGAAGAAAAGTCCGCGCTCGCTGTCCCAGAGATATTTTTGAAAGTCGGCCTTTCGCTGTTCGGCACGCTGACGCCACTTCTGAGATTCTTCTATGCGGCCTAGTATCGCGCTCATTTGTTCGAGGTCCTTCTCGGTCTTGTAGAGCAGGCTGTTGAGACACACCGGAGCGAAATGGTGCGTTGCGGCACCGAAAGGACCGAAGCGGAAGGAAATGTCGAAGCCGGATTCGCGCATGGCGCGGTCCCCTTTGTAATAGTCCGCGCTTAACGCGACGGTGCCCGCTGGATCGCAAGCTGCCGGGGCCATGGTCTTCACGATATCGCAAATCTGGAGCGCAAATAGAGGTCCGGCCGCCAGAGGCGAAGGCTTCGCCGCGCTTGATTCCAAAACGTAATTCCGGCCGAGGTCAGGTTGCTGCAGGAAATACGCCGCCACTTGCCGGTAGTGGCCCGTTTCGTCCTTTACACTCTCTGCGGCGGGACCGTCGCCGAAATCGTAATACCGCGAGAGGCCGGTCGATCCCGCGCGATGCGCCTCGCTCGTCCAGAGTTCGTGATCTTTCACGGCATAGTCGTAAGCTTTCGCGAGCCATTCGTTGTTCGCGTGCCCGCTGGCTTTCTGCGCGTCGTAGACCGCGAGGATCATGGAGGTTAGAAATGGCGGTTGAGACCGCGTCAAATAATAAGTGCGGTTCGCATTCAGCACTCCGCCGTAGTGCTCAATTTCAAAGAAGAAATTCTCCACCATGCCCTTTGCGAGATCGGTCCTCCCGTCTCGCACCAACCCGCGAATGATGAAATAACTGTCCCAGCCGTACATCTCGTTGAATCTACCGCCCGGCACGACGTAGCGATTTTCCATGTACAGCAGCCCGGCGGGATCGATTTTTCCGGGATCCATTTCTCCGATGTGGTGAATCAACGCCGGCAAATGTTGGGCCTGCACATTACACTGTTTCTCAAGCCGCTGTACCGAAGCAGGCACCGCAAAATCGGCGGGGAGGTATAGTACAGAGGCCGAGGAAAGTTTTGTGTCTACAACCGTGGCACAGTCTGTTAGCGAGCGAGTAAGCGAATCCCAACCAGTCGATATGTAAGCGCGAATCTGATCGAGAGAGTTATCCCCTGGTTTCGAATCGGTTCCTGCAGAAGAGGGAACGGCGTTTAACAAAAAAAGGCAAAGCAGACAAACGCACAGTTTCTTCAGTTTTTGCATGAGGTCAGCACCCCGCAGCGCACCCTCGGCGGTGCCAGTGCGGCACTAGCAGCATAATCGGTTGTCCAGGTTGGAGCAACCTCTAGAGCAGGGGCGTAGGGGGCCTAGACGCACTATATAAAGATACAGCCCGAACCGATTAAGTCCTGCGCGTAGAAGCAGTTGCAAGGCATCAGGGGCGAATTTTGTATCGCATCGGTTGTGTCCCCGGGTGGCGCCCAGTTGGAATCTTTGGGCCTCGTATTCAACCGATTGGTTGAATATGTGGCGCCTCAAAATACAGCCTACGCCTTTCCCAAAATCAGGTGCGAAGAGCATCCTTCTAAGGGGATGTTTCTTGGGCCCGGCCAGCAGTTCCTCTCATCCTCATTCGAATCCGCGACTCTCGTGTTGATAAATATATAGTAAACATACAGTAGTTTTCAGTGTGAGTACTTAGCTGTCCAGCGATCCTTATGGCGCCGACCGGCGAGCACACCCAAGCTATCCTTGCTTCTCTCCGTGAGCACCGCGTCCTGCGTGTTGAAATCGCGCCATGCCGACTTTTTGCACGGCGCCACAAAGGCAGTACCCACAGTCCTTCCATTCCGATCTTGGGGACGCCAGTAAACATAAGTTCTTTGTGTGCAACACTTACGGAAATACTCGCGTGTACGGCCCAGTCCCCAAATCTCTCCACTCGTCTAATATTCTCGGGTTCGTTGCCTGTGATTGCTCCACTTGCTGCTTTTCCGGGCGACAAAGCTGGTAAGATTCGCGGCGCAAACTTCTCGCGGTTTTCTTGCGAGCAAAGATCGAAGAGGGTGGCTGAAGATATGGACCGACGGGACTTTTTGAAAACTGCGAGCACTGTCATTGCGGGGAGCACACTTGCGCCAGGACTTCTAGCCAACGAGTCTGCGCCCGGAGCCGCGAACGCGGATGGCCGGCTGGTTTTTCCCATCAATCGGAATTGGCGTTACAACCATGCATTTGTCGACGGAGCGCACGCGCGGGAGTTCGACGACTCCGCGTTTGAGCGCGTCGTAATTCCCCACACAAACGTCCGGCTGCCGTGGCACAGCTTCGACGACAAACAGTATGAGTTTGTCTCCATCTATCGCAGGCGCTTTAAGTTGCCCGCCGAGGCGCGGGGCAAGCGCGTGTTCGTCGACTTCGAAGGTGTCATGACCGCCTCGACAGCTTGGATCAACGGCGTGAAGCTCGGCGAGTACAAGGGCGGCTACACGCCGTTTGCATTCGAACTGACGCCGCATATCGATTACGCCGGAGAAAACGTGCTCGCGGTAGATGTGGACTCGACGGAGCGGCCGGACATTCCGCCTTTTGGGAATCAAATTGACTACCTCACATTTGGCGGAATCTACCGCGAAGTTTGGCTGCGCATCGTTCCAACAACTTTTATTGAAAATGTTTTTGCGAAGCCCAAAGCTGTGCTCAGCGAACATCCAGGCTTGGATGTGGACTGCTTTCTTCAGCATATGGAAGCATCGCACGAGGCGCTTACGCTCGAAGTGGAACTGCGCGAGGGCGATCGCGTGCTGGCCAAAGCAACGCAACGTGTACCGCCGTCAGAGGCCGTGCCCGACCAGGTGGTGCACACCGTGCACTTCGAGAACCTCAGCGGGATCAAGCTGTGGGATCTCGAACATCCGAATTTGTATTCCGTCCAGGTGCGTCTCCTGAAGGGAACAGAACTAACTGATCGCGACAAGCGAACGATTGGTTTTCGCGAGGCGCAGTTCACGGACCACGGGTTCGAGCTGAATGGCAAGGTCATCAAGTTGCGCGGCCTGGACCGTCATCAGACATTTCCGTTCGTCGGCCAAGCGATGCCGGCTCGTGCCCAGCGCAGCGATGCGCATATCCTGCGCAAAAATCTGAAGTGCAACATCGTCCGCACATCACACTATCCGCAATCCCGGCATTTCCTTGATGCCTGCGATGAAATGGGATTGCTTGTCCTCGAAGAAATACCAGGCTGGCAACACATTGGCAATGAGGCATGGAAGCTGATCTCGATCGACAACGTCAGCCGCATGATTCGGCGTGACTGGAACCATCCCAGCATCATTTTGTGGGGCGTGCGCATCAACGAATCGAAGGATGACCACGATTTCTACACCCGCACCAACGCAGCAGCTCATAGCCTCGACTCTACCCGCCAGACCTGCGGCATTCGCTATTTTCAATCCTCCGAATTCCTGGAAGACGTTTTTACGATGAACGATTTCGGTTTTCCTTTGCAGAAACCGAATCACCCCTGCTATCTCAACACGGAATTCGTGGGCCACACCTATCCCACGAAGACCATCGATCAAGTCGAGCGCCTGACCGAGCACACGTTGCGTCATGCGCGCATTCATGACCAGCTTGCTTCCGATCCGCAGTACGCCGGGGGCCTCGGCTGGTGCGCCTTCGACTACAACACGCACGGGGACTTTGGCAGTGGCGACCGCATCTGCTATCACGGAGTGACCGATATTTTTCGCGAACCGAAGCCTGCTGCCGGCTTCTACAAGTCGCAGTGCGATCCCACCGACGAAGTGGTCCTGGAGCCCGCATTCCATTGGGCGCGCGGTGACGAATCAATCGGATTCACCAAAGCCGTTGTTTGCTCGAACTGCGACCACCTGAAATTGTATATTGCCGGCAAGTTGGTGGCGGAGGCCGATCCAAACAAAACTGAATTTGCCCACCTTCGCTATGCGCCGTTTGTCGCTGATTTGAGTCAGGCGGTCTTTAAATGGGGAGACTTGCGTATCGAGGGCTATATCGACGGTAAGCAGGCAATTGTTAAGACTCTTTCCGGCAAAGGTGTCGATCAGAAATTCGCTCTGTTGCCGGACGACACGCGTCTTAACGCAGATGGAGCGGATACAACCCGAGTGGTTTTGCGCGTGACCGACGAATTTGACGCCATTCGCCCCTTTGCGAATGACGCCATCAAGCTGGAGCTGGAAGGGCCCGCGGAGATTATCGGCGACAATCCGTTTGCGCTGATTGGCGGTACGGGCGCCATCTGGATTCGCGCGAAAGAACAACCGGGAACGGTGAAGCTCACTGCCAAGCATCCCGTGCTGGGCACACAGCAGCTGAGTTTCGAGATCGTTCCCAGCGCTCCAGAAGTTGTGTAGGTATTTCGAGCACGCGAATGGATCAACTTACGCCGAAGAACCAGCACCTTTCATTCCGGCGGCGTCAAAGATCGGAAATCGGGAATGGTCCCGCGCCTTCCGCCGGTTTGCAAATATAGATCTGCGGCACGAGTCCTGTTTCTTTTTGGTAGGCCTTGGCCATTTTTTCCTTAAATTCACCGGCGTAGCGCGCATCCACAAGATTGATGGTCGCGCCGCCGAAGCCCCCGCCCGTCATGCGCGCGCCATAAACGCCTTTTTGCTGGTACGCCAGGTCCACCATCAAATCCAGTTCGCGGCAGCTGACTTCGTACAAATCGCGCAAGCTGCGATGAGATTCGGCCATGCGCATGCCGAATCGCGTGATATCGCCGGAGCGTAGCGCTTCCGCGCTGTCCAGCACGCGCGCGTTTTCCGTGACGATGTGCAGCGCGCGTTTGTAGATGACTTCGGAGAGCACGTTGCGATGCTGCTCAAGCTGCTCGAGGCTTACATCTCGGAGAGCACGAATTCCTGGCAAAACTCCAGCAAGGCGGCGCACGGCCTCTTCACAATCCGCGCGGCGGCGATTGTATTCGCTGGAAGCCAGTTCGTGCTTGACCATGGTGTTGCTGATCACCAGCTTGACGGAATCGGGAATCAAGAGCGGCTCAAAGCTCAGCGCGCGGCAATCGAGCATCAGCGCATGGTCCTCTTGCCCGTGCAACGAAACAAACTGGTCCATGATACCGACACGCGCGCCGACGAACTCGTTTTCCGCTTTTTGGCAGAGCTGCGCCAGTTGCACGCGGTCCGGAGTCCATCCAGACTGATCGGCGAGAGCCAGGGCCGTCGCAACCTCAATTGCAGCCGAAGAACTAAGCCCCGCACCCATGGGGACTTCGCTTTCTATAAGAAGATTCGCGCCGCGAAGCTTGAAGTCGGCCTGCTCGAGTTGCAGCGCCACGCCGACGGGATAGTCGCTCCACGTTTTGGAGGGCTGATGAGCGGCAGAATCCAAATCCCCTTCTGCCGCAGCCGAGAACTCCTCGGAGTAAATCTTGAGCTTGCGGTCTTCTCTAGGGCCGACAGCGACCCAACAATAAAACTCGATGGCCGCGGGCATGGCAAATCCGTCGTTGTAATCGGTGTGTTCTCCAATCAGGTTGACGCGTCCTGGGGCGCGATACACGTGCGGGTCCGCGCCAAATCGCGCGCGAAACCGCTCAACAATGGTCGACCGTCGTGTCATCAATTCTTATCTAAACCGAAACAGCTAAACCTGTAACGCAAAGTCTCATACCTCTTTTCTTATCCAGCACTCGGATCCGCCACGCATCTTTCGAATTGGCTTCACAAAGTTGGGAGGGTACATGAGGCCGCAGCTTGTCGCAAGCGCTTGTAACGAGTTCTAAATACCC
>DATEWL010000311.1:0-3158 GCA_035258025.1 Candidatus Acidiferrum sp.
AATTGACACCGGACAAAACGTCCTCTGTCGTTGACGTTGCCCCAAATAGGTCCACCATTCTCTTCCTCCTTGGATCGGCCGTTCGAGGTGCACCCAGTCGCACCGATGTTGACAAGCCGGCCGTATTGCGAATAAAACGGAGAGTGTCTCCGCACCGGATTAGATAATCGGAGACTGTCTCCGGTTACACGCATTTTTTGATATGCCTAAGAAGCGCTCCCAACCTGCTCAGCGAAAGCCCCGCATGGATCCGCAACGGAATCGCGAGCGCATTCTGGAAGTGGCGAAGGACGCATTCGCCCGGTCAGGCGCAGGCACCAGCTTGGATGACATCGCCAAACAGGCCGGTGTTGGAGCAGGAACTTTGTATCGCCACTTTCCTACTCGCGACGCGCTTCTCGAGGCGGTGTATCGGACTGAGGTTGAAAAATTAGCCGCAGCGGAGCGAAAGCTAGCTCAGGACCTGTCCCCGATTGAAGCGTTGCGAGCCTGGATGTTGTTGTTCGTTGACTACATCGCGACGAAGCAGATCATCGCGCCTGCACTTAATACGCTTGTGGGAGGCCCCTCGAAGGTGTATGAAGCTTCCGGCGCTCAGATTACAGGGGCGATTCGTGCACTGGTGGAGCGCGCCATCGACAGCGGCGATATACGCAGGGACCTCGACCCGCTCGATTTACTTCGCGCCCTGATCGGGGTGTCCAACGTGGCGTGCGGCCCGGACTGGCAGCAAAGCGCCAGGAGACTGGTGGATATTCTCATCACCGGTTCGCGGACAGTTAAATTCAAACGGGCGCCGATATAATTCCCAGTTTCGCCGACGTCCGGCTCAGCGAGATTGAGATTAGTATCGAGAAACGCGCTTGTATTAATTAATGGGGGCAAACTGCCGGTTGTCGGGAAACCGGAAGTAACGGCGCGATCGGGCGATCACTGTCGCGGTAGGGTCTTGACGTGATGATTTCCTGAAATGCGAGATCGCCGGAATTGAAAGCGAGCCGAGTGCGGGATATCCAATTCCGGCGCCAGCGTCCAACTAGCGTCCAAAACTCCAGATTTTGGAGTGGTTTTTGGGGTCGACGAACCGTAAGGGCAATAGAATCATCAAGACTTAGAGTGTGAACCTCGGGCTCATAACCCGCTGAGCGGGATCGGTGGTTCAAATCCCGCTTCGGCAAAATGGGCGTCCGCACAGCAATGTGCGGGAAGATCACTCGTCAAAGTCGGCGGAACCTAAGGCCCGCTGTACGGCTACGGCAATACCGAACCAAGCCTCGGAAGAACGAGGAAGGCGTAGAGACTGGGTGGCGAGCCTCCCGTTCCGCGCGATCAAGGTACAGTCCGACTCTCAGCGAAAGCTGAGTCAGATCGCATAACCCGAAGGTCGTCAGTTCAAATCTGACCCCCGCAACCATTTTGTGATCCACAAGGGCCGGAATCCAGGATTCCGGCCCTTTTTTCGTGCGACCGCCGGTGGTCTATAGGCTCCTCAAACGACCTTGTTTTGCATTTTTCAATTCGCCAGTGTCTAGTGGCTACAAGCCGACTAACAGCTTGTTGAAAAAACGGGAATTCCGGTTTTTTAGTGGGAAGCGAACGGGGGCTTTGCCCCCGTTCCCCCAGGATTTAACGCTTAGATGCCTTCCCGCTGAGGGGCTCTTCAGTCCCAGATCTTCACCTGCGGCCAAAATTCCTTCAACGGCTGCTTGAGCCCTCGGCAATAGAACAGGTCGACATGCTCGTACGGCATCGAGTATGGGTGGTACACGCTCGCGACCTTCTGCACGCTCGCAAACATTTGCTCGAGGCGCTCTTGGCTATCATCCATGACGATCATACTTTCGCCCGTGTAATCGCGCGGTCCCCAGAAGAAATAGCTTTGGTGACCGCTGATCGCCCACGGCAATCCATATTTCGGCCCGAAGAGATCGATCGCGCCGGCTTGGCCATAGTTCTGGACAAAGATCGCCGTCTTCGCTCGAACATCCGGCGGCAAACTGTTGTAAACGCGCGCCACCGTCGCGACCATTTCCGGCCAGCCAAACTCGGACGCATAAATCTGCGGCAAGGGGCCCAGCTTGAGCGTTTCACTTGCAGGCGGCGAGAGGTGCAACGCGCGCGTGTAGCGAATGTACGTTTCGACCGGCAGCACCGGCGTGGCGAGCGGCGCAAGAATCGCGCCCGCCGCGATCAGCAGCGCCGCGTAGGCCACTCGCCGCCACCTTCGCTGCCGCGCCTCGAGCCACATTTCATACATGACGCTGCCGGCGGCGAACACCAGCGGAAAGGCGGGATAGAGGTAATACACGCGCGGACTCATCGTAACAATCACGCCCGCCGTAAACACCCACGCCCAGCCCAGCGCGCGAAATCTCTTCCCTTGCTCCGCCAACAAGAAAAACCATAGGCCTGCTAGCCACAAGGGCGCGGTCAACGGATTCATCGACCCAATTTCCTGACCGAAGAAACTGAAGAAGCCCAACGGCACGTTCCGCCCGCTGCGTCGAATGTTGGCCTGCAATTCGAGAAATGGAAAGTGGTGCCGAACATTCCACCAGAGATTCGGGGCAAAAATCACAAACGCGACCACCCCACCAATCCATAACCACCGATTCGCGAGCAGCTTCCGTTGGTTCGTGAGCAGTAGTCCGAGGACAATCCCAGCGCCGAAGATCATCATCGAGTACTTGTTCTCGAGACCGATGCCCGCGACCACGCCGAACCAAATCCACAGCCTCTCATTTCCGGTTTTGATGATGCGAATCACGAGATACGCGCAGGTCATCCAGAACAGTGGCTCGAACGCATTCATCGTGAAGACGCTGTCCGACCCGAGAATGCCGGGCGCAGTGAGCGTGGTAATCGCCGCAAGTACCTGCGCGAAGCGCCTCCCACCGAGTTCGCGCGCAATCAGCGCGGTTAGCACAACCTCCACCGCCCCCGCGAGCGCCGGCAGAAATCGGATCGCGAGCAGCGACTGACCCAGCGTATGTCGCACCACCCAGGCAATCATCGCGATCAGCGGCGGCTGATCGACATAGCCCCAAGCGAGATGACGGCTGCAGGCCAGGAAGTACAACTCGTCACCCAAGTACCCATACCTGTGTCCGGCGTACAAATGCACCACCAGCTTGCACGCGGCAATCAAGAGTACAATC
>DATEWL010000312.1:0-5757 GCA_035258025.1 Candidatus Acidiferrum sp.
GCTGGTGCCAAAAAGGAGAGTGCCGTCCTCTTCTGCGAAGAAGCCGCTGTCGCTCAGATCGTTCCAGATGAGGCCATCGGCGCGGGTAAAGCGAAGAGTGTGGCCGTTGCGCAAAAATTCCGTGAGCCCAAAGGCGCCGCCAGCCCAGACGTTGCCATCGTGATCGGCTCCGATCATATAAACGTCAAGAGAGGGCAGTCCGTCAGCCAAGCCAAAGTGAGTGATCTGCGGTTTCCCGTCCACCAGGCGCAGACAGCTGAGACCCAGAGAATCGGAATAGCGAAACCAAACTTCGTCGCCACTGACGGCTGCGGCTTCCACGACTTCGCCCTGCAACAGCCCGTTGGCAGTCGTGAAATGCAGCCAATGCTTGCCATCGAAACGGGAGAGGCCGCTCCTGCCGACGGCCCAGAGGACGCCGTCGCGGCTGGAAGTGAAGCGGCCAATACCTTGGTGGATTTCCGGAGGCAATGGCAGGTCCACGAACTGAAAGGGCCGCTGAGACGGATGGGTCGCTTTGAGGTATAGATTGTTGGCGATCCAGATGCGGCCGTCTGGGCCGACGTGGATGCCGGTGGGAACAGGATCAGGAGTCGGGATTTTTTCCGGGGTCAGGGATTCGGAGTCGAAGCGCGTGAGTCCGCCGGGATAGCAGAGGACCCACACGGCGCCATCGGGTGCGAGGATCATTTCGCGGGCCAGGGAGCCGTTCAGACCGTCTTTCGATTTCCAGGTTCGCCAGCGGGCCGCCTGGGGATCCCACATGGCGACACCATTGTTGGTACCGAGCCAAAGGCGCTTGTGTTTGTCGCGCAGTTCGGCCCAGACGACGTTGTCGGGAAGACCTTCGGCCTGCGTCCAACTGGACCAGGTTTTCCGGCCGATCCATCGCTGAATGCCCGCTCCGCCAAGGCCAATCCAGTAGGCGCCCTCGCGATCCTCGGTGATGGCAAACGTGGCGTTGACGGCCATACCGCGGCTTTGATCGATGACTTCCCACTGTCCGGAGGTGCGGCGATAGAGCCCAGCAACCGTGGGGATCATGAGATTGCCGGAGCGATCCAGGGCAGGCGAGCCATAGTCGTTCGCAGGGGGCAGATCGGGAAGCTCGGAAACAAAGTGCGTCGATCCTGGATTGAGGCGATAGAGATGCGCCGATGTACGAACCCAAAGAATTTTCTCAAAGTCCTGAAGAATGCCGATCACGGGTTCGTGAGGCAGGCCGCTTTGCGCAGGGAACATGTGAACATGATCCTGTGAATCCAGCCAGCCCACGCGGTGGCCGGAGGCAAACCAAATGCGGCCCTCGGACGTGATGCTCACCGACTCGGCTTCCAGGCTGGGCAGGCCATCGGCAACGGACCAGAGGCGGAAATCATTGGGGCGGTCCGGATCGACCCGGAGCAGGCCGCCTTCGGTGGCGAGATAGACTGTGCCCCAGGGATCAAGGGCCAGGGCGGAGGGCTGCCGGAAAAAATTGTAGACTTTGGCGAGGGGCAGTTGGTGCAGGATGCCCCCTTCCATATACGAGATGCCACGCGAGGTGACAATCCAGATTCGGCCGGTGGGAGCCAGAACGAGCTGGTTCACATTGGTGCTGGGCAGGCCCTGCTCGATGCCGTAGCGCACAACACGATTGCCGTCGAAGCGAAGAAGGCCGTCGGGCGTGCCGATCCAGATGAAGCCGTCTTGGTCTTGCAGGATGCAGGACGGAGTCAAAGAGCTGAGGCCGAAATTTTCGCCGACGCGTTGAAAAACGTAGTGCGGCCTGTGGGGCAGAGATAGCACGGGCGTCTCGATGGGCATTGCCTGAGCGGCAAGGGAACCAAGTACCAGAACCAGCACGATAGCTAGGAAAAATGCGGCGGAAGTCTTGCCCCGCATGAACACTCCAAGTGATGCAGCCCAAATAGTTTAGCGTGCGGGTGAACGGCACGGTGGGAGTGGTCCCAAAACGATAATGGCGGATTGTGTGGATGCAAGAGGGAGGGCGCAGAAGGCCACATAGCATCCAAATGCAATGCAATCCCTCTCAGCGCGCCGTGATTCGCCAGCAATCGGCGGCAACCTCCAAATTAAACTCTCGACCTCCCCAACGAGACTTCGGGACCGAGCGTCATCCAGCCGGGGAGATTAACGACCACGAATCATAGACAGCCTGACTAACTGTGATTCTGAGAACGGGTCGCAACTTCGATGGGCGGAATCCTTTGGTGGGAGGGATCAGGGCTGCACAAGGCCACGACGGACAGCGTAGAGCACAAGGCTTGCAGTTTCGTGAATATCGAGCTTTTGCATGAGTCTTGTGCGATGAGACTCGGCTGTTTTCACGCTGATGCCAAGCAAAGATGCGACATCTTTGGTGGATTTCCCTTCAGCGATCAATTGCAGCACTTGCCTCTCTCGTAGCGTCAAAGGATCCTTGGATTTCTCTGACTTGGAGTGGTACGCCTCCATGACGGCGCTAGATACACCGGGGCTCAGATAAACCTGGCCGCGCGAAACCTGTCGGATGGCCAGCAGCAAATCGCTGGCGACCTGGCTCTTCAGCACGTACCCCTTCACACCGGCTTCCAGCGCCTCGCCGATGTACTGACCTTCGTCATGTTGTGTGAGCAGAATGGTCTTGGTCTTCGGAGAAGAACGGCTCATCCCCTTCGCGGCATTCAGCCCATTCAAGATGGGCATGCTGATATCCATTATCGCGATATCGGGCTGGAACGACTCAACATGACAAAGAGCCTCTTGCCCATTGGAAGCCTCCGCAACCACCTGAAATCCTTCCCGTTCGAGCAAGGACTTCAGGCCTTGGCGCACGAGGACATGGTCATCTGCTAGTACGATGCGAATTGGCATTCGTAGCCTCCGTCGGAAGCTCGATCAAAAGTCTGGTTCCGCGTCCGCGCGCCGAATCGATTGACAGCGTTCCTCCAATCCCATTCAAGCGTTCCTGCATGCCGGTGAGTCCCAGGCCTCTCCTCTTACCATCCGACTGCACTGCTCGGACGTCAAAACCCACGCCATCGTCTTCGATGGAGCAACAAAATAGGCGATTTTTTCGGCCGATCCGGATGCATACTCGGCTTGCTTTCGAATGCTTCGCCGCGTTGGTCAGCGCCTCCTGAACGATGCGGTAGAGGGCTATTTCGATGGGCCCTGGCAGCCTGCCCGCAACTCTCGTCTTAATTTGAATGCTGAAGTTGGCGCGCTTCGAAACTCCTTCCGCCAAGAAACGGATCGCCGGAATCCAGCCAAGATCATCCAAGACCGTTGGCCGAAGTTCATGGGAATAACGCCGCAACTGTTTTTCAACTTGATTCAGCAATTCTTCAATCCGTTCAACCCTTTCTTTTTGAAGTTCCGGCAATTCGCGGGCGACATCTGCCAGCGCAAGATGCACGGCTACCAGAAGCTGCCCAGCTTCGTCATGCACGGCATAGGCAATGCGCTTGATCTCCTCCTCAAGCGTCTCATTCAGTTGCCGCAAAGCCACGATCGCATCTTGAACTCCGCGGTGTGCCATTTCATAGGGAGAGAGGGTCTCTGCAAGAAATTCGGCAGCGGCTGCCAGCAATTTCTGGTGTCGCGCTGCTCCCGGCGCATCTGTGAGCATGCCGTAGAGAGCCAGATGATGCAGGGAAGCGATTTCCATGAGGCTCTTTTTCTCACTGATGGCGCGGCGCCCCAACTCGTAAGCGCGCCCCAAAGCAGCCTCCCCGCCATGCTGCGTGTATTCAACAAACGCCGAACGATATTCTTCCTCAAAAATTGGCGGCGACTTCGTCTTCCGTTTGGTTGCCTTCTTCATGTGCGGACCCCTGTTAGCCGTGCCACCAGAACAAGCGCGTCGTCGTTTCCTCGGCCATGCTGTTTGAGAATCTTGTCCGCGGCTCGTTGCGGGGATTCCAAGGCGGAAAGACTTTCAACAAATTCGCCTCGAATCCCATCTGTAACAAATACCAGCGTATCCCCTTTCGCAATCGGAAGTACGGCGGCTTGCAGGGCAGGCAATTGCGAACCGACAACGCCGCCGCGCAGGAGCAGCACTTCCTGCACGCTTCCCTTATGGGCCCCAGCGCGCATTAAAACTCCTTGAACATTTCCGACACCAAGCCAAGTCATCATGCCATGTTCCGGATCGATGGAAGCAAGGCTCAGTACCACGCCGCGCGTCGAGCGGAGGCCTTCGTGGCAGCGCTCTACCAGAGAAATGACTGGTTCTTCCGGATTCGCTTTGAGAATGGATATCGCCGCCTCCGCAGCGTTGGCAGCTTCTTCGCCATGCCCGATTCCGTCTATCGCCGCGATCAGGATTCCATCTCCCCCACAACAAACCAGATGGCGATCGCCCGATTCACCCTCGCCCGGGAGAATAAACTTAGCCACGCCATACTCCACCAGCGGCACGTTTATTGTTTCCACTTTTTCACCGTCACGATTGTGCCCTTGCCCGGTTCGGAGACAATTTCAAACTCATCCATCAAGCGTCGCACTCCTGGTAGCCCGAGGCCAAGGCTTCCCGACGTAGAGAAGCCGTCTCGCATGGCTTGCCGGATGTCCCGAATGCCAGGGCCGTCATCGGAAGCGATTATCAAAATACCCTGTCGGCTTGAGGCACGGAGTGTCTTCAAAGTGATTTCGCCCTTGCGCGCATACGACACAATGTTGCGCGCAAGTTCGGAAATAGACGTGGCTATGAGTGTGGCATCCCCTGTGGAAAAACCAAGTTCGATTGCGAGAGCGCGGCCTTTCTGACGGGCTGTCACTATGTCTTGGTCCGAGTTGATGGTCACCCGGATTTCTCCAGCCCTCACTGTGTGTCTCTCAGTCCGTGTTCTTGAATTTTTGGGTCAAGTAAGCCAGACCTTCCTCCAGGTCCAGCGCCGTCGCAACGCCTTCCAGTGTCAGCCCCAGCTGAACCATTGCAAACGCGACTTCCGGTTGAATCCCGACTATAACCGTTTCTGCGCCGCGCAATCGGATCATGTGGGCGATCTCCCGCAGCGTCCGCGACGCAAACGAGTCCATCACGTCCATCGCTGTCACGTCGACGATAACACCGCGGGATCGAAGCTTTACCACTTGCTGCACTAGCCCCCTCCGCAGGTGCTCCAGGTCTGCGTCAGACAGCGCCGCCTGAAAGGTCGCTATCAGAACCTCTCCCTGTTTCAGAATCGGGACTTCCACGTGGCCCTTCCTCCGCTTTGCCTAGCGTGGCTCCGCTAGCTTCTCAACTTTGTATCCCAACAGTCTTTCTGCCTGCTCAATGCCGCCCTGCAGGTCGCCCACAGTGTTCATCTTGCCAAGATCGACTCCAATCGTCACCAACGTCTGCGCAATCTCTGGCGAAAGCCCCGTCACAATGACGGTTGCGCCAAGAAGCCGCGAAGCTTCCACCGTTTGCACCAAGTTGTTCGCCACCGTTAAGTCCATGGCCGCCACACCGGTGATATCGATCACCACGACTTTCGCACGATTGGTGCGGATTCCTCGCAGAAGCTGTTCCGTCAATTGGCGGGCGCGCTGCGGATCGATCACGCCAATGATCGGCAGGATCAGCAATCGTTCGCGCACCTGCAGCACTGGAGTGGAGAGTTCTCGGATTGCTTCCTGTTGCTGACGGATGACGCGCTCGCGCTCTTGCACGAATCCTACGGCCACGGTGTTAGCGATGCGATTTGCGGCAGGCTCATAAGCATCCAGGATGCGATTCAATTTCTTGAAGTCCGTCTGGTACTTTGCGAAGAGGGATCGTGC
>DATEWL010000313.1:0-4950 GCA_035258025.1 Candidatus Acidiferrum sp.
ATTTTCCTGCCGCGCATGGCGTATTGCAAGCTGCTGCGCTCGCCTCATCCGCACGCGCGTATCCGAAAGATTGATACATCGCGAGCTGCGGCGCATCTGGGAGTTTATTTAGTCCTCAGCGGAAAAGATCTCCCCATCGAATATGGAATTTTGCCGGTCAGCCAGGATGAGCAGGCGCTTTGCGTGGATCATGTGCGGCACGTCGGCGATCCAGTAGCTGCCGTTATCGCGCGTGAGGAGTTGACGGCGTTCGAAGCGCTCGACCTGATTGATGTTGAGTACGACCTTCTGACTACCATCTCCGATCCAGAAGAGGCGCTGGCAACTCCTGAGCCGCGGATTCACGACTACGGCGAAGAAGGAAACATCCATAAGCGAGTCTCACTCGAATTTGGAGACGTCGAGCAGGGATTTGCGGAAGCGGATGAAGTTTTCGAGGACACATTTTTTTACCAGGGCAACACGCATCTGCCAATCGAACAACATGCCTCGGTAGCAATAAAAGATCCTGAGGGGAAGCTGACGATTTGGAGCAGCACGCAGACGCCGCATTACCTGCATCGCGCGCTCGCGAAAGTGCTGCAAATGCCGACGGGACATATTCGCGTGATCGCCACGCCGAACGGCGGGGGATTTGGCGGAAAGAGCGATCCGTTTAATCACGAAATTGTGGTGGCAAAGGCGGCGCTGCTGCTGGACCGGCCTGTGAAGATTTGTCTGACGCGCGAGGAGGTTTTTTATTGCCATCGCGGCAGGCATCCGGTGCTGATGAAATTCAAAACCGGCGTGAAGAAGGACGGCACCATCACGGGCATGCATCTGCAAACGCTGATCGACGGCGGCGCGTATGGTTCGTACGGCGTTGCGAGCACGTTTTATACAGGCGCGCTGCAGACGACGACGTATCACATTCCACGATACAAATTTCAAGGATGCCGGACATTTACGAATAAACCGCCGTGCGGGCCGAAACGCGGCCATGGCACGGTACAGCCGCGATTTGGGCAGGAAGTGCAACTCGACAAGATTGCAGAGAAGTTGAGTATCGATCCCGCGGATTTGCGGTTGCGGATTGCGGAATCTTCGAATGCGGTGACGGCAAATTTCTTCCGGTTGAGCGTGGTCAATCTTTCGGAATGCATCCACCGCGTCGTGAAGAATTCGGATTGGAAGGAAAAGTTCCGCAAGCTGCCGGAGGGCCGCGGGGTGGGGCTGGCTTGCTCCGCGTATCTGACGGGAGCGGGATTGCCCATTTATTGGAACAAGATGCCGCACTCTGGAGTGCACATCAAATTCGATCGCGGAGGAGGCGTGGCGGTTTTTTGTGGCGCTACGGAGATTGGCCAGGGTTCGGACGATGTGCTCGCGGGGATTGTTGCTGAAGTTTTGGGGCTGGACACATTCGACATTCGTTTGTACACGGGCGACACGGATTTGGGGCCGGTGGATTTGGGATCGTATTCGAGCAGAGTGACGATCATGGCGGGCAACGCGGCTTTGCAAGCGGCGGAGCGCGGGAGAGCGATCATCGCGGAAGC
Organism: Candidatus Acidiferrum sp.; assembly: GCA_035258025.1. Taxonomy (GTDB): domain Bacteria; phylum Acidobacteriota; class Terriglobia; order Acidiferrales; family UBA7541; genus Acidiferrum. The sequence continues at coordinate 1,539 of DATEWL010000313.1, forward strand.
GGCCGCGGAAAAGCTTGCAATTCCGAAAGAGCGATTACGGTTCGCGGACAAACGCGTTTTCGATTCGGCTGCGCCGGAAAAAGGCGTCACGTTTGGGGAGGCAGTGTGTTTGGCGGAGGCGCGGTTTGGCACGATTGGCACGATAGGTTCGTACACTCCACCGAAATCACCTGCGCTTTATAAGGGTGGGGGCGTCGGCCCCTCCCCCACGTATTCGTACACCGCCGCTGTCGTCGAGGTGATCGTCAACCCGGCGACCGGATGGATTACTGTGCCGAAGATTTGGATCGCGCATGACATCGGATGTGCATTAAATCCAACGCTGGTGCGTGGACAGGTGGAAGGCAGCGTTTACATGGGGCTGGGGGAAACGCTGATGGAGGAGCAGGAGTTCCGGCGGCTACCGAAGAAACTTTCGCACGCGCTGGTGCACAAGTTCCCGTCGATGCTGGAGTACAAAAGTCCAACTTCGCTGGACATGCCGGAAGTGATGACGGAGCTGATCGAGGAGCCTGATCCGCGCGGGCCGTTTGGAGCGAAGGAAGTCGGCCAGGGACCGCTTTTGCCGATAATGCCGGCGGTCGCGAACGCCGTTTACGATGCGGTGGGCGTGAGGATCGATGAGGTGCCGATCACGCCGGAAAAAATCATGAAAGCGCTTGCAGAAAAGAAGGCGAGTCGCGAGCCGCGATTTGGACCGAGCCATTTTCCGCATGTGGACTGGCCGGAAGCGCTGCGCGTTCCTCCGCCTTGGGAAGGCGGAGACGGGAACGCGGTGAACGATGTGCCGCGGCCGTCGAAACCCAAGCCCGAAAAAGAAAAGGTGCTCAGCTCATGATGCGCCTTCCACTTTTCGACTTTCGAGCGCCGCGGACGTTGGAGGAAGCCGCACGCATTCTGGACGGCGAGGGCACGCAAGCTATGCCGCTTGCAGGCGGCACGGATCTGCTGCCGAACATGAAGCGACGGCAACAAGTTCCGAAGACGCTGATGAGCCTGCGTTACATCGAAGAGTTAAGTCACATTCGAATGGAGCACTCGGGGTCGCGGCTAGGCGCTTGCGTCACGCTTGCCGATATTGCGGCGGACATGCGCTTTCGAAAGGGCTTGACCGCGCTGGCGCAGGCGGCTTCTCTTGTGGCCACGCCGCATATTCGAAACATGGCCACGCTCGGAGGAAATCTTTGCCTCGATACGCGTTGCAACTATTACGATCAGAATTATGAGTGGCGAAAGGCGATCGACTTTTGCCTAAAAAAAGACGGCGACACGTGCTGGGTTGCACCAGGAAGCCCAAAGTGTATGGCAGTTTCCTCGACGGACACGGCGCCGGCGTTGATCGCTCTTGGCGCGCGAGTCCGCTTGGTTTCGCGGACCGGAGAACGTGAAGTATTGCTCGCGGATCTTTACAACAATGATGGTTTGGACTACATCAAGCGAAAGCCGAATGAAATTCTGGCGGAAGTCTTGGTGGATTCGCGCCACGGATGGAAGAACACTTACTGGAAATTGCGTCGGCGAGGCTCGTTTGACTTTCCAGTATTGTCCGTTGCCGCCGCCGCGCGCATTTCCGAAAGTGGCGTTATTGAAGACGCCCGCATTGTGATTGGTTCTGCTGCATCGCGGCCACTAGTCGCAGTGGACGCTGCAACATTCCTCGTAGGCCGCGCCTTGAACGCGGAGTCGATTGCAGAAGCCGCAGTTCTTGCGGCTCGCATCGCTAAGCCGCTCGACAATACGGACTTCGATATGAGCTGGCGCAAAAAAGTGACTGGAGAGTTTGTGACCTGTGCTTTGCGGGAACTGCGCGGCGACGATGTCCGTAGCGAACGCGAAAGTTTCATGCGCACACGCTCTCTTTAATCGCCGAGGAACTTCTCTTCTCCCAATTCCCAGTAACTCTGTTATTTCAACTCGTGCACATACGCGAGACGGACAGGCTCTGTTGGAATTGGTTTGAAAGGATTTCCAAGCAAGACGTCCTGCTCTTCTTCGACACTGATTTCCCAAGCCGCATAACTAATCTTCAATGAGGACATCGTTCGCTGCAGCATGCGCACTGTTTGCACGACCGTCATGACGTCTTGAATGGCAGAGATTGCGCCAATTCCGCCCATGCCCATGCTCATGCCGGCGTTCGCGATGTTCATCCCGAGCCTGAACTTTTCGCCCCCCGTGAGACCTTCAGCGCCGAGCTTGGTGTCTTCCAATCCGGGGTAGCGCACAAACAGGCGCGCGTAATCGTTTGAGAATCTTCGCGCGAACGGGCCCGCTTCTTTGGGCGCAGTAAACGCGATGGCGAGAGGAGAGACCGCGTAGGTGTCGTGTTCCAGTTTGAAAAGGATTAGACCATCTTTCGTTTCCACTTTCTTGATGTCGGAAAGCCTGAATGCGAAATCCTCGAAGTTGAGGGCGCGTGAAGCCTGAGCCACGATGACGAGGTCTCCCAAACCGTCCTGGCCCGCCTTGCGCGAAGGCGGCTTTGCGGCACCATTTTTGTCGTAAGAAGCGAGAAAGATGAAGCGGATATGATCGCGGCTGAGCTCGCACTTAACCGGGCGATCGAGATTGTGACCGCGCACCTCGGCGTAAAAGGAAACGGGCAGGTGCTGACTCGCGACGGCGTCATACGCGCGAATCGCGGCGCGCCCGTCGAGCGCTTGCAAATAGACGAGCGCCATCAACTCATTGGCCTCCGCCGCAAGCGGAAACAGTGCAAGGGCCGTTTGTAGATGCTGCGCAGCCTCGGCGATCTGTTGTTGCGCGTAAGGAAGCGGGACCGTAAATCCACCCAGTATCTTGGAAGCGTTTCCTTTTTTGTACTTGCCGCGGTGGGCGTGCAAAGCGGAGCGATTTTCGAGCCCGTTAAAAGTGAGGTTCATCGAACGATTCCACAGATTTGCGATGATGTCCTCGGCTTCTGAAACTTCGTCCTCATACTTCTCCCGCTTGGCATCCAGAATGCCCAGGTGAAAATCGGCGCGCATTTGCGCTTCCGGGTCGGTTTCCAGTTCGCGGCAGCGAGTGAACTGCTTACGAGCCTCCGCGATATTGCCCATGGCCTCCTGAAGCAAACCCAGCTTCCAATGCGTGAGAGGAAAATCTGGCAGCAAATCCGCAGCCTTTGTGTAGGCGATGAGAGCGCCATCGTATTGGGATTCCTCGATGGATCGCTCCGCAGCGGCGTACAAGACGCGGACTTGAACTCCCGATTGGGTGGGCAAAGCCTTGAGCGCATCGAGTTCTACGATTCGTTGTTTGACTCTGGCAGCGTCGAGCGCATTCGGGGATAGTTCCAGGTAGCGCCGCAGCAAACGCGTCGCTTCGTCGGGACGATTATTGTCCTCGGCGCAATTCGCGAGATCGAAAACGGCCGCCGGGCTGTTGGCAAGAGTTTCCTTTAGGGCTTGGA
>DATEWL010000314.1:0-2117 GCA_035258025.1 Candidatus Acidiferrum sp.
ACCAGCGCTTCCATCCATCGAAATCCTTGAAGAAGTCAGTGGAGTCCACCGTCCGCGTTTTGATCGCGACGCTGGATCCATATTCGGGGCGGCGGATGTCGTTGCCCACGCCGTAGAAAAGTTGCAAGACGCGGAACGGCCCCGTCGACGAAGGATCCGGCGCCGTCAGTTTCGCGGGCATGGAATCGGCCGGAGGCTTCCAGGAGATGAGCTTTTCCATTGAGCCCGCGTGAGCGAAGAGCCAGACGAAATAGATGTTGCCGGCAAGAGCGAGCACGAAGAGCGATGCGACGACAATCTTCTTGCTCAGCGCAGCCCGGCCGAAATTGCCCCAGAAAAAGGTGCCAATTGTGGCGCCGAGAACTCCGGCAGCGAGGCCCATCAGAATCGCCATGAAAACGCCCAATTGCGGTGGGCCCCATAACATCATGACGACCATGCACGAGCCGACGATGATTCCTGAGGCATAGCGGGGCAATTTTCGGAAAATGCTGAGGAGCAGCATGACGAGGAGAGCGACCAACGGAATTAAGATAGCGGCGAAGAGGATGCAAAACGTAAAATCGAAAACGTAGCCAAAGCCCGTCTGAATGTAGAGCCCGCCGATAATTACGCAAATAGCGGCTGCAGCTAGCGTTCCCCAGACTGCCCCGCGGCGCGCTTCGCGGCCGGGGCGGATCAACGTCCATTGCCGAGCGCCCCAATCGCGCAGCCTTCGCCAACGAGATTTGCTGCCGGGCTGCGTTTGTGTGCCGGTTGACTCCGATCCTGGAATCGGAGCGGCTAGTTCGTCAGTTTCCATCGATTGCTCCCGGAGTACTGTGTTAGCAGTTGCGAGCCGACGGCATTGTACATGGAGTTGAGTGTCATGAGGCCGTTGAGGCGCAGTTCCCACGATTAGACTGCGCTGCAAGGAGGACGTCTTAGGCGCAGTTCGAAGAAAGTTCGCCTTCGCTGGCGATGGACAAGGGGAAGCTCGCGCATAAGCGAACGAGCTTTATTGGACCCTCTTACTGATCGTGGGACATACCTGCCATGTGATGGGCGGCGGCTGGCTTTCGGCGCAGGGCGGCCATAGCGGAGTCGTTGGCAGGCACGAAATAGCCGACGACGATGCCCATGGCACCGTCACGCAGGACTTTTCCGGCCGGATTGTCGTAGGTGGCGGAAATTTTCAGGAGATCACCTGCGTCGAATTTGTAGCCGCCACGATCGAGGAAGAGGACAGTGGGCATGCTAAGAAGTTCGCCGTGGTCGTCGACTTTGGCGTCGAGGGTCGCGACGGTTTCTTTGCGCGTGACGTCTTCGAGCGTGAGCTGCTTCGCGTAGTCGTGCATGTGGCCGCCGACGCCGAGCAAAACGCCGGCGTATTTCACAGTGACCGTGCCGGTTTGTTCGCTATTGCCCGCGGGCAAATCGTATCCGGAGTTTCCGCAGGATTTCACGTCCATCCAGGTGGGGTAGACGCTTTTTAGCCGCGGGCTGTCAGCGACTTGTTGATAGGGGATTGTAACTTCGAGATAGACGTTTTCGTATAAGTTGTCGGTGGGATTGTGGACCATGGTCTCGATACGAATTTTGTCCCCCATTTGCACGCGATAGCCGTAGCCGGGAACTTCGGCCCAGTTGGTGAGTTCACCGCCGGCGCCGAAAATGTGTTCCTCTTTGTTCGGACAGAGAAAATCAGCGCGGTTTTCGTTCCAGAAAGCGGTGTGATGAAGCACGCGGCCGGGCACGACGTTGCCGTTGGCGTCGACGAGCTTTGGAGAGTAGGCAAGGAGCCAGCCGTCAATGGGAATTTGCCATTCGAGGTCGGGAGGCTGCGGCATTTTCATGTGACTTGTGTTTGCGGGCAGATTCATCGGGCCGATGCGCACGACGATGCTGTGGCCGTCGATTTTTTGCTCGAGCTTCACGCCTTTGGCCATTGTGTGGTGCATGCCACCTTGCATAAAGCCGCCGTGCTGCATGTGGCTCATGTCAGCCTGGGCGCCGGCGGGCTTGTCTTGCGCGAGGATGGAGCTGATGAGGAGCAAGCTTGTGAAGAAGAGATTTATTGCTCGCATGTTTGTACCCTCGTGCGGTTCTTAGGAACCGCACACCTTCATCATAGTCCT
>DATEWL010000315.1:0-3326 GCA_035258025.1 Candidatus Acidiferrum sp.
TCCCTCCGTCGACGCGCCTAGGGGATGCCACCTTGCCCGTTTCGAACTCCTCACTCCGGACCCCGAAAAACTTAGGGTCGCATCAGCCGCCATGGGGCTCGGCGTGGAAATCGTAAAGAATGACAAAGTGCGACTTCGCGCAACCATCTCCTGTGCCGGAAAAGAGCTCGTTCTAATCAGCTGAGCGCATCCAGCAAGGCTCATGCTGTAGCCAGTTTGGGTATTGCCGGGCAACCCGCAGAGCATGCTATACTTTGAAACCCGTCCCCGGCCCGTTTTCGGCTGTGGGCACGGATTTGTGACGATTCGAGGCCCAGCCCGGCGAGGCGGGCAGCAAGGCGCCTTTTAGCAATTAGGGGGGAATATCGCAGAACGCAGCTTCCGGCAGAGCGACCGTATCCGAGTTAACGAAAGGATCCGGGCGCGCGAACTCCGGGTGATTGATGAAGACGGCGGCCAGCTTGGCGTCATGCAGCCGTTCGAAGCGCTGAAACTGGCGCGCGAGCGCGGGCTTGATCTGGTGGAAATCTCGCCGACGGCGGATCCTCCAGTTTGCAAGATCACCGACTACGGCAAGTATCTCTACCAGGCCAACAAAAAAGCGCACGAACAGCGCAAGAGCAGCCGTGGCTCGCAGCTCAAGGAAGTAAAGTTTCGCCCAGCGACCGCGGAGCACGATTATCAGGTTCGCAAAAACCAGATCATCCGCTTCCTCGGCGATGGCCACAAAGTTCGCGCCATGATTTTCCATCGCGGCCGCGAAATGGCGCACCAGGAAGTCGGCCGCGCCAAAATGAATCGCTTACTCGTGGAAATCGGCGACCACTGCCAGATCGAAACCATGCCCCGAATGGAAGGCAACGTTCTGGTCGCGCTGTTGGCCCCGAAAAAGGGCGTTTCGGTTGCCAAGCCCTCCGGGCAATCAACGGCCAATGCCCAGCAGTCGCAATAGTTTTAGAATTTTCGGGGACGTGTGAGCCCCGCTCTTGAAGGAGAGATTTTCGAGCCATGCCAAGGAATTCGACGAAACCAAAACTGAAACTGAAAACCCACCGCGGCGCAAGGAAGCGTTTCAAGATCACGGCGAACGGCAAAATCAAACGCATGCACTCTGGCAAGCGCCACTTGATGGGCACCAAAGCTCCGGGCCGCATGCGCAAGCTAAAGAAGCTGACGCTGGTCAGTCCCAGAGACGTAGCCGCCGTCAGACAAATGCTTCCATACGGCTAAAGCCGTAGAGTTTTTCCACGCGCGAGGAGTCATATTTCACACGCGCAAGAATTTTCTTCGTAGGGTCACGATACATCGTACCCTTCCGATCAAAACGCGGGACGTAAGTCCCACGCATCGTGCCAGGCAGCGCTTCACGGGTGCCTGCCGGCCGATAAGCCGCAAAAATGTTCGCCGCAAGGCAAACAACACGCGGCTAGCAATACAATCAGAGACAAACCCGCTGCCTAACGCGTAATTCTCCGCGTGAACGCACCGCCTTTGTCTCCCAACTTAAGGAGAAAAACCCATGGCACGTGTAAAACGCGGCACAAAACGCCGCGCCCGTCGTAAAAAGTATCTCAAACGGACAAAAGGCTTCTTTCTAACAAAGAGCAAGCTCTACCAATCAGCACAAGAAGCAGCGAACCGCGCCGACCGTTACGCTAAGCGCGACCGCCGCGTAAAAAAACGCGAATATCGCAAGCTGTGGATTCAGCGCATAGGCGCAGCCGCCCGTAATAACGGCCTGACCTATGGCCAGCTGATCCACGGCCTCAAAGCCGCCGGCGTCTCCCTAGATCGCAAGATCCTAGCCGACATCGCGGTCAAAGACGCCGCAGCCTTCACAAGCCTGGTAGCCAGCGCGAAAGCCGCCGCGCCGCCCCAAGCCAAAAAGGCGTAGCTGAGATTCTCTCGATCGTTGCGCCTCGTCCGCGCGTTTCCCGTAGGGGCACGGCACGCCGTGCCCTCACGGTGTAATCTATCTCGCGATTATGCCACCTACTGAACTCGGCCTTGAAAAGCCCCTCGCGGCCATCGGCATCACGCAAGCCGAGCAGATTCCTGCTCGCTTTGCAGCGCTTCGTGCTCATTTCGAGGGCCAGTTCCAGACCATTCATCACGAATCGGATTGGAAAATCTTCCGCGACTCCTGGCTGGGCCGCAAATCCGGCGTCCTGGCGCAAATCACCGACAACTGGCTGAAACCTGCCTCCCCCGAGCTAAAACGCGCTGTAGGCGCCGGCCTGAACGAACTTCGTGCCCATGTCGAATCGCAAATCGAATCGCGCCGAGTCGCTATAGAATCCGGCGCCGACCAATCAGCTCTTGCGCATGAGCACGTCGATCTCTCTCTCCCCGGCGTCACGCGCCCCATTGGCTCTCATCACCTGATCCGCCAAGTCTTCCAGGAAATCGAAGACATCTTCGTCTCCATCGGTTTCTCCGTCGTCGAGGGCCCCGAAATCGAAACGCCTTACTACAATTTCGAAGCGCTCAACATTCCCGAGTTCCATCCCGTCCGCGACGATATGGACACCTTCTATCTCGACCTTCCGAAGGGCGCGCCGACGCCGCTGCTTCTGCGCACGCACACGTCGCCGATGCAAATCCGCACCATGGAGAAGCAAAAGCCTCCCGTGCGCGTCATCGTACCCGGCAAGGTCTATCGCCGCGACAATCCCGACGCCACGCACTCCTTCATCTTCCATCAAGTCGAGGGCTTGGCCGTCGATTCGGATATCACTTTCTGCGACTTCACCGGGACGATCGAATATTTCGTTAAACAATTCTTCGGCCCCGGCGTAAAAACCCGCTTTCGCCCCAGCTATTTCCCGTTCACGGAGCCGAGCGTCGAGTTCGACGTCTCCTGCATCTTCTGCGGCGGCAGCGGCACAGCCGCAGGCGGCGGCACTTGCTCCAAGTGCAAAGGCGCCGGCTGGATCGAACTCTTCGGCGCTGGCATGGTCGACCCTGCCGTCTACGGCTTTGTCAAATACGACCCGAAAAAAGTCAGCGGCTTCGCCTTCGGCATGGGCATCGACCGCCTCGCCATGCTCAAATACCAAATCGACGACATCCAAGTCTTCTTCCAAAACGACGTCCGCTTCCTCCGCCAATTTCCATGATCCACTACCTCACCACAACACCGCCATTTCGAACGGAGCGAGCCGACGCTTTTTCTTTCACGTTCGCTCCTGCGAACGTGTCGGCTTGCGCAGAGAGAAATCTCTCCTCTCTTCCGTGCCTCGCGCAACTTTGCGAGTCCCGGCTCCTGTCGGGAGGGATCTGCTTTCCCTTTTTCTCGCCACTCGCCACTCGTCCCTGTTCTTGTG
>DATEWL010000316.1:0-2156 GCA_035258025.1 Candidatus Acidiferrum sp.
ATCAGTTTGGTCAAGGCCGGTTTGCCGCTATTGGTCTAACTCGTGCCCTGCCAGGACGCGATAAGCCTCCCGGTATTTGCCACGCGTAACGGCGACGACGTCGGGCGGAAGTTCCGGGCCGGGCGGGGTTTTGGGCCAGCGGATTCGCTCGAGGTAATCGCGCACAAACTGTTTGTCGAAAGAGGGTTGCGGGCCGCCAGGATGGTATTGAGCGGCGGGCCAGAAGCGCGAGGAGTCTGGAGTGAGCGCTTCGTCGATCCAAATCAGGCAGTTGACAGCGTCCGGGGAGCCGAGTGTGCTATTGAAAAGGCCGAATTCGAATTTGGTGTCCGCGAGGATCACGCCGCGGGGCTCAGCGTAGGCGGCGGCGCGACGGTAGATTTCTATGCTGATGGAGCGGACGCGTTCGGCAAGATCTGCGCCGATAAGTGATGCGGCTTGGTCGAAAGTGATGTTTTCGTCGTGGCCGGTGGCGGCTTTGGTGGCAGGAGTGAAGATGGGTTCAGGCAAGCGATCGGATTCGCGCAGGCCGGCAGGGAGGACGATGCCGCAGATTTTTCCGGTGGATTTGTAGTCTTTCCAGCCCGAGCCGGAAACGTAGCCGCGCACAACGCATTCGATGGGAAGCGGCTGCGTCTTGCGGACAACCATGGAGCGGCCGTCGAGTTCCTCGCGGTAAGCGTTGAAAGCGGCAGGAAATTCCGTGGAGCTGAGAACGTGATTGGGGATGATGTCCTTGAGAAGATCGAACCAGAAAAAGGAGAGCTGGGTGAGGACGCGGCCTTTGTCGGGGATGGGAGTTGGGAGAATGACGTCGAACGCGGATAGCCGGTCAGTGGCGACGATGAGCAGCTTATCGCCGAGATCGTAGATATCGCGGACCTTCCCGCGCGCCGCGGGAGTGAGACCGGCGAAATGCGTTTCTTGAATGATGCGACTCACAGGACTTGCAGCCACGGAAAAGTTTCTCCCCAAAGGTGCGGAGCATTCTAGCGCAGTGTTTCGTCGAGGGAAAGCGGTGCGTAGAGGAAATTGTTGGAAGAATTGTGAAGCGAAGGATTATTCTTCTCGTGCGCGTGCGAGGAACATCCCGGATGCTTTGACGGTTTTAGGCGGCGGAGGCAGCTTTTTGTTTGGGGGCGGGGGCTTCGTCGCCTTCCCAGCGGACGCTGACGAGCTTGGAGACGCCGGGCTCTTGCATGGTGACGCCATAGAGAACGGAGCCGGTCTCCATGGTTTTGCGGTTGTGGGTAACGATGATGAATTGCGTTTGGCCGCTCATGTCACCGACGAGGCGGGTGAAACGGCCGACGTTGGCTTCGTCGAGCGGCGCGTCCACTTCGTCGAGGATGCAGAAGGGGCTCGGCTGGTAGCGGAAGATGGCGATGAGCAGGGCGAGCGCGGTCATGGCTTTTTCTCCGCCGGAGAGCAGGAGAACGTTTTGCATGCGCTTGCCAGGAGGCGACGCGACAACGTCGATGCCGGCGTCGCCGGAACTGTCGATCTCGGTAAGGCGCATTTCCGCCATGCCGCCACCGAAGATGGTATGGAAAGCCTCGGAAAAATTGTGATTGATGGCGTTAAAGGCTTGTTCGAATTTTTCGCGGGAGACCAGGTCGAGTTCGGCAATAGCTTGCTGTGTGTCGGCGATGGATTTGAGAAGGTCGTCGCGCTCACGCGTCAGGAACGTGAAGCGCTGCTCGCACTCATTGAATTCTTCGAGCGCCATCATGTTGACAGGGCCCATGGCTTCGATGCGCTGCTTCATTTCGCGGTAATTCGTTTCCGCGACGGCCAGTTCTTCGCCGGTCATAAAGGCGGCTTCCGTTGCAATCAGATCCTCGGGCTGAGCATTGACCTCCGTCATGCAGGTTTCGCGGAGATGCTGGCGGTCTGAATCGTTGCGCGCGTGATCCACTTCGGCGTGGCTGCGCTGTTCGCGAAGCTCCTGGAGCGACTGTCGGCCCGCGCGCAGATGATCTTCCATTTGCGTGACGCGGGTGCGACCAGTGTCCCACTCCTGCTCGAGCTGGCGCTGACGGACTTCGAGGCGAAGTTTTTCGCCGCGGAGCCCTTCGAGTTGTTGCGCAAGCTCTTCACTTTGCTTCGTGAGTGCGGCGGTTTCATCCCAAATCGAAGATTCTTGCTGTAAGAGT
>DATEWL010000317.1:0-5636 GCA_035258025.1 Candidatus Acidiferrum sp.
AGGTATCGATTTGGAATTGGCGATTATAAATACTTCGATAACCCACTGCCGCCAGTGGTCGCCAGTCTCCGGACTGCAGCGTATCCGCATTTGGCGGCGATTGCGAATCGCTGGGCCGATAAGCTTGGCGAACGCCGCGCGGTCTATCCGGTAGCGCACGCCGAGTTTCTGAAAATATGTCACAAGGCCGGGCAGAAAAAACCGACGCCGTTGATGCTTCACTATGAAGCGGGCGGTTACAATTGCATGCATCAGGATCTTTATGGCGAAGTAAGTTTTCCTTTGCAGATGGTTTTTCTGTTGGGGCAAGAGGGGCGCGATTGGGAGGGCGGCGAGTTCATTTTAGTCGAACAACAGCCGAGGGCGCAGTCGAAAGCGGAAGTGGTGCGCGGGAATCAAGGGCAGGCGATCATTTTCACCACGCGATACAGGCCGGTGAAAGGAACTCGCGGCTATTACCGAGTCAATTTGCGCCACGGTGTCAGCCGTGTGCATCACGGTACCCGTTACACATTGGGGATCATTTTCCACGACGCGAAATGAATTCAGGAACACGGGTCATTCAGGTTCACACCTGAGTCGATCGACGGCTACTTTCTAATAGCCTTATGGAGTTACCCCGCGCTTTTTGGGACACGGGCGGATTACTGCATGCCTCGACACGCGCCTCGACCGCGATATAATTTCTGTCATGCATACTCATCGTCTCTCTAACAAATTGCGATTGTTTGGGATTTTTTGCGCGCTGCTCGCAGCGCCGGCTTTTGCTCAAGATGCGAGCTGGGAACAGGAACTCAAGACCTGGCGCGCGCAGCACGTCGCCGATCTTTTGAAGCCAGCGGGCTGGCTCTCACTCACGGGGCTTGAATGGCTGCAGCCCGGCGATAATTCTTTTGGCACTGCGACGGACAATAAGATTCATCTTGCGGGAAACGGGACGGCGCACATGGGAATTCTTCACCTCGAGGCCAACAGCGTGCAGCTTCTCCCACCGCCCGGAGGTTTCCCGCCAGATTTGCGGGTGGCCGATGCGCCGGCAAAAACTCAGCTTCTGACCGTGGAGGCGGATAACGACAAAAATGCTCCGCATATTACCATCGGCACGCTGAATATGTACGTCATCCGGCGCGCAGACAAGTATGCGCTGCGGGTGAAAGACTCGAAATCGCCGACGCTCGTCGCTTTCCATGGATTGAATTGGTACGAACCGGACGCGAAATATCGTGTTAAGGCAAAATGGATTCCGTACAATCCTCCGAAGTCGGTGACGCTGGCGACGCTGGCAGGGACAACGTATTCGCAGCCTGTTCCCGGAGTTGCGGAATTTGTTTTGGAAGACAAGACGTACCGGCTGGAGCCTGTACACGAAGATCCGGCTGCGCCGCAACTTTTCTTCATACTTCGCGACACCACTAGCGCAACCACAACTTACAAAGCATGCAGGTTTCTGTACACAGTTATGCCGAGCAACGGGGTCGACAAGCCGGGAGAGCTTATCCTGGATTTGAATCGGCTGGAAAATCCGCCGTGCGCTTACACGCCGTTCGCCACGTGTCCGTTGCCGCCACCGCAGAACCGGCTGGCGATTGCTTTGCCAGTCGGAGAGAAGCGTTACCACGAGTGAGATTTGTGATCAGATCGAAGGTTTTCTGGGGAAGACTGGCTTGCCCTTCCGAGCTCAGCGTAAACGTGCCGTGTACCTAGGGACTGGGTGATCTGGCGCCCGCAATTGGAAATTGGCTGCGATCTGTCGGACAATAAAACTCACACGGGACATGAACCCTTCTGACGCCAGAGCACTTGCACGAAAAGACGACGATGCCGCGGCGCGCGAGAAACTTATCGCGCTACGGCTGGCGCTGCTGCGTGTGCACAAGACGCTACTGGATATGGAGCGGCGCGAATACGAACGCGCCAACGGCAAAGTCACGGTAGGAGAACTCTTCCGGCTAGTCATTGACCACCAGCAATTTGGGTGGCTGCACAACATCTCGGAATTTGTGGTTCGGCTGGATGAGACTTTGGCGGGAGAGACTCCCGTTACGTCTGATGATGTTCGCACAGCCTTCTCGCTGGCTCGCAAGATGTTTGCGCCCTCGGAATCGGGCGATGCGTTTCAAAAGAAGTATTTTGATGCCATTCAGATGGATCCCGCCGTCGTGATCGACCATGCGGAACTCGCGCGGCTGTTCAACAACGAGCCGCCCGACGTAAGCTCGTCGTAGGCCGTGTCACGCTCGCACCTCAAACTTCGCCGCCTCACTCGAAAAGAACTTCCCTGCGACACGCTGGAGCTTGCGCGGTTTCTAATTGGAAAAGTTGTGGTGCGCGAACTGCCGGAGGGGCGGCTCAGCGGCCGAATAGTGGAAGCGGAGGGCTATCCGCCGGGCGATCCCGCAGGGCACCATTTCCGCGGACCGACCCCTCGGAACCGGTCCCTTTTTCTCCGCTGCGGCCACGTGTATGTCTATTTCAATTACGGCATGCACTTTATGTTGAATATATCGAGCGAACGCGCTGGTATCGGAGGCGGCGTTCTGATTCGCGCATTGGAGCCTCTCGAAGGAATCGAGCTGATGCAGCGTCATCGAAAGAGCACTAATCTGATCAATCTTACTCGCGGGCCGGGACGACTTGCGGCTGCGCTGCGGATAGACCGAACCCTCGACGGACTAGACCTTTTTTCGCGCGGGCCGCTTTGGGTTGGTGTGCGTGTGCCAGCGAAGTCCGCAAGGCAAGTCGCTGTTAAGGAACCGCCCGCTGCGGTTACAGTTCGCATCGGCATAACCCGGGCGGCCGACAAGCTGTTTCGCTTCTACGAACGCGGTAATCCCTTCGTCAGTGGGCCCAAGCGACTGCTACGGCCCTGATCCCGCGCTTGCTCTCTTGTCCAAGGTAATTGATTGGTCGCATGGCGTGCGAGGGCCGCCGCCCCATAACAAATGGAGCAATAGCATGGAGATATTGTCACGCCAAAGGGAGGAACTGCACATGAAGGTACGGTGGATCACTTGCGCCATTTTATTCTTCGCCTTGGCAAGCGCGATCTATCCCTAGTGGCGGATGAGGCATCCGTCAACTCCGGCTTATTTCGAACCAGCGCACGAGAATCAGCAACTCCCGAGGACACCGTGAAGGCAATGTTCGACATCATGCTCCCTAGAGCTGACGAAGGTGACGTGAAGAAACTGATCGAGGACAAGCTGGATAACGCGCACCTCCTCCTCGGCAAGAACATGACCCTCGAAGAACAGCAGTTTGCCCAGTTCTTCTGGGAGCATCACTGCAGCGCGGTGGTTTATAACGGTCTTCGATTGGGTTTGTCGAAGTCCCCGCGCGTAACGGGCCACAATGAGTCTGGAGATACGTCGACAGTTGATTTTTCCATTTCTGTAGTTCCGGAAAATGGCTCCGACTATGTGGATATGAACGGCACATTTGACCTGAAGAAGCGAGGAAGCAACTGGCACATTTCCGATATGAGGACTACAAGTGTTCCGAACGGAGCTTGCAAAGCTTATATGCAGAGTTTAGGCGCGGAGTAGTGAGAATCCCTCCGAATTACCTCAATGGGAACCACAGCGCGCTTTGGGTGGAAAATTATTCCGACTGGTTGAGCCAATATTTCCTGGAATAGGGGCTAGTCGCCGCAGGCATACCCGGTTTGGGTATTCATTGACATAAATTCTTCACTGCGTTTCGGCTCTGCGGACTTCGGCGCGCGCAGAGGCACCATGTTCGCCGGTGAACGTCGCTGCTTCTCGCGCATACGGTCGCGCAGTCCTTCGCGCAGCCTTCTATGCGCACGGAAGAGCCGCAGACGTACGGCCACCGTGGAAATACCCAGACGAGCTGCCACTTCGTGCGTGGAATACTGCAACACATCGCGCAGCAAACAGATTTGGCGCAAGTCCGGTGCGAGGCGTGCGATGGCAGCTGCGATCAGTACACGCAACTCCCGGCGCGCATAGCGTTCCTCGGGATTATCGGTCCGGGCCGGGAGCCGGGTGCCGAGAGTCTCTTCCGGCACGACCCCGGGTTCCTCTAGCGAAACGTGTTTGCCTTCCCGCCGCTGGCGGATCAAGTCGATGGAAGCATTGGTAGTGATGCGTGAGACCCAAGCGTGGAGGTCATCCTTGCCCTCGTCTTGCTGACCGGCAAACTGGCTGAGCCGCGAGAACGCTTTCAGCAGAGCTTCCTGGCGGGCATCTTCGGCGTCGGCAGGGTTGCCAGTCAGGCGCAGAGCCCGGCGATAAAGCCCCGGCCCATACGGCAAGACCATCTCGGCAAAGGCTTCGCCATCGCCAAGCCGGGCATCGGCCAAAACCTTTCGCTTGGCAGCGCGAACGGTCTCGGCATTTTCTGATTCAAGATTATAGGCGTCCAAAACTACGCTTGCGGCGCTCATATGGAAGAGGTAGGTCGCACCCTGAGCGCCACGTACGCGGCTCGCTAAAACATTGAAAACAAGGGAGTAACTAAGGAGCGAGAAGAACGGAGCCCGCAAACCACCGTCCGCTTGTGGGACGAAGCGTCGCGTTTCCGGTCACTCAGACGAGCGAACTTGGAACGGCCCCTTTTTTCCTAGAGGAAAGGGAGAATGGTCTGCGACAAAATCGGTCCAGCCGTGCGTTTGCGCTATTGGGGCGAGTGGCCTTTCGCGCCGGGCGCGAGATTCTCGTAGACTTTGCCGCCCTTCATGACGAAAACGACGCGGCGGGCAGCGGTGACATCGCGGAGAGGGTCGCCGTCCATAGCAATGATATCGGCATCCATGCCTGGGGCGAGGGCGCCGATTCTGTCCCGGAGGCCCAGGGACTCGGCGGAGACAGAAGTTGCGGACATGATCGCAGCCATGGGGTCCTGGCCACCATCGCGCACGCGCACGACGAATTCCTCCTCATTGCGTCCGTGCGCCCCGGCGACGGCGTCCGTACCGTAAACAATTTTCAGGTCTTTGTGCGTGAGCGCTTTCTTGAAGGTGTCCAAAACGATGGTGATGCCCTTCTCCATGAAGGCAAAGCCTTGCTCGTTGTAGTTGCCGATGCCGAGATACTTTTCTTTGTTTTCGAGATAGTTCTGCAGGACGAGGCCGATGTTGGGGTCGTAATAGGTCCCGCGTCGCGCCATGAGGGCGAAGACGTCGTCGGTTACGTACGCGCCGTGTTCGATGGTGGTGCAGCCCGCGAGCGTAGCGGCTTTCGCGGATTCCGAGGAATGAGCGTGCACAATCGTGCGCAAGCCGAGCGACTTGGCTTCGCCGCATGAGGCAGCCAGCTGCTCGTCGGACATCGTTTGCGTGCCGCCTTCGCGGATGCTTTTGGAGGCGAAGAGTTTGATGAAGTCCGCGCCTTGCTGTTTTCTTTCGCGAACGAGCTCGCGCAGTTTTTCCGGCGGGCCGCTCTTCTCGTCGAGTGGTTCGAGCGACGTAAGCATGCGTGGGCCGGGGATGATTCCGCGAGCGATAGCTTCGCGCAAATCTTTATCTTCGGGCGAGCCGGGACTTTGGATAGTGGTGAAGCCAGCGGTGAGAGTAAGGATAGCGTTGTCGGCGGCGTGGAGCATCCCGCGCACGGGAGGCTCGTCTTTTCCGGCGAAGCGGTCGTTGTCGAAATGCCAGAAGATATGCGCGTGCG
>DATEWL010000318.1:0-5563 GCA_035258025.1 Candidatus Acidiferrum sp.
TTTTTCCTGCCGATCCGGCAACTGCCGATTCGCAGCTCGCGAGCTGGGAATTTGCTTCGCAACTCTCTCATCCGAATCTCCTGCGAATATTCCGCGCAGGGCGATGCCGGCTCGGCGGTGATGATCTGCTGTATTTGGTGATGGAGTACGCCGAGGAAGACCTCGCCGACATCCTTCCGCAGCGCGCGCTTACGCCGGAAGAAACACGCGACATGCTTTTTCCGGTGCTGGATGCGCTGGAATACCTGCGCGGCAAGGGCTCTGTACATGGCGATCTGAAGCCCGCAAATATATTAGCTAGCGGAGACCATCTGAAACTCTCGAGCGATGCGATTTCGCGCGTTGGAGAAACGCAGAGCGCTTCCAAGAGAGCGGGCGCTTACGATCCGCCTGAAGCGGCCAGCGGAATGCTGACTCCGGCGGCGGACGTTTGGTCACTGGGCATAACCTTGGTCGAGGTACTGACACAGCATTTGCCGGAGTGGCGGTCCGGGCCGAATAGCGAGCCGGTAGTGCCCGCTCATCTCCCTGCGCCATTCCTGGAGATCGCGCGCCAATGTTTGCGGCTGGAGCCTCAGCGGCGCATAAGCGTTGCTGACATCGCAGAACGGCTGAATGCGCGAGCAGCGGTGGCGTCTGCGTCTGTTGCGACATCTGTTGCCGCGACCGCCGCGAGTGTGGGCCCGGCAGCCCTGGCCAACCAAGTCTCTGCTGGGACGTCCAAACCGATGGCCTCATTGCCGGTGCCGCCAAGAGCTGCGCTCCAGGTGCAAACTAGTCCGCACCGGCCACCGCCATACAGGGAATCGGGTGCGAGGTCGCGGTTTCTTGTTCCGCTAATTGCGGGCGCGGTGGCGTTTGCTGCGATACTGACGGTACCGCGGCTGCTCACGCATCATCCGGAACCTCAGTCCGGACCGGCCGTGGCTTCTGAGAAACCAAGTGGCCGGGGTGCGGTTTCAAAGCCAGCCGAGTCCGCAGATACATCGAAATCAAAGGTGAAACCGGAGCGTGAGGCTGCGGTTTCCCAGACAGCGAAGTCCGCGACACCTTCGGCGCCGCAAGAAGCACAACGGACCGCACCTCCACCCTCACAGGACACTTTGAAGCCGACGAGCGAAAAAGGGCAGCCAGCTTCCGCGGCGGTTACGGCAGGGCCTGCATCCGTGGAAGTTGCGAAACCGGCCACTGGTGGAATTGCTCCGGGCAAGGGAGAAGTCCTGGATCAGGTGCTGCCTGAGGTGTCGCCGAAGGCACGCGCAACCATCCACGGGAAGGTGCGTGTCAGCGTCAAGGTACATGTTGACCAGGCGGGCAGCGTTTCGAGTGCGGAGCTGGACTCCGCCGGACCGAGTTCGTTTTTCGCAGATCTGGCTTTGCAGGCTGCGAGAAAGTGGGCTTTCACGCCACCAGAAGTGGATGGAAAAAGCGTGGCAAGTGAATGGCGGCTGCGGTTTGAGTTCACGCAGAAGGATACCAAAGTGATTCCCGCGCAAACGGCTCCCTAGAAGCAATCCCAATAAGCGGGGCACAGCCAAGTGATGTCAGAACTCTCGCGATCCAATCGCACTCGAGCGGAGGAATGGGCGCGAAGAGACCTGTACCTTAGGACGCAGTTTCAATATCCTTCGCCTATGAGTAACTCTCCGAACTAATTGAAAGTAATCAGGTTAGAGCTTGAATGACGGCAATCTGTCCCGCCGTACCATACCCGCGCACAAGCTCAACTCGTAATTTCGCTTGTAACAGGTGGTGCGCTTGGCGCGCCTACGCCTGTCGGAGCCACGGCGAATGAACGAGCAGCAAAATCCAATTTGTTTAGTAAACGAGTCTGGCGCGCAGGCGAAGACTCGGTGGCTGCGTCGCGGAATCCGAAACGCCGCATTGCTCGCGGCGATTGGCGGCGTTTCGCTCGCCGCTGGATTCGAAACCGCGCGCACAACGTTGCCAACTCAAAAGTGGGGCAGCGGATTACCGGGACAGAGAGCTTCTCACGCCGCTTCGCCAGTACGAATGCCTACGCCCGAGGAAAATAAGCTGGATGCGGAATTAAACCGCCTTCCGCCGCAGCAGCGAGCGGAGCGATTGTTGGAACGCGCGATGCATGACGACGCGGCCGCTCTGGATCTGTTACGTCAAAATGTGGATGGCTGGCGAGGCCATATTAGAAATACTGACCAGCTTTTTGACCTGGTGCTGGCGGCGCTGAATTCGCGCGATCTTCGCGTGCGGACGGCAGCGATTGACGTGGACCTTGCGGCGAACAATTTGAGCAAATCGCCCGAAAGTGTTGCGCGGTTGATCCGGCAGTTGCAACGTGAGCCCGCAAGCCGAGGGATGGCTTTGTGGCGGCTCGGAGCGCTGGGAAATCGTGGCGTTGAACCTGAGAAGGTGCTGAACAGTTTGTTGAACTACGCGAACGATGCCAGCGAACACACACGCTATTGGGCAGTGGAAGGATTGGCGATGCTGGGCAGCGACGCTACGGTCGACCCACTATTGGATATTTTGACCCACGACCGCTCGCCGCGTGTGCGCGAACTGGCGGCTAGCAGCTTGGGCCAATCTGGCATGCTCACGCGGGAAGAGCGGCTGGCAGCGGTGCCTCATCTGCTCAATTTTGCCGACGACGATTCGCTGAACACGACCACGCGGGAGTTGGTTTACGGAACGCTTCGCGTGATTACGGGCGCGGCGATTGGCAACGATGCCAATGCCTGGCGCGCGTGGTGGGCAAGTCACGATCCGGCGCAAGAGCGTCCACGGCAGCGCACGAAGATTCTGCGCACCTAGTGAACTCAGTTGGGTACGTACTCTTTTGTGAACAACACCTTCCACCAGACTCCGAATTCGCGCTCCTATTCCGTCAGGACTTGAGAAAATAGGTCATCCAGAAAGTACGGGCCGAGAAACATGACTATCTCTTGGGAGGATACGTTGAGACACTTTTCTTGCAAGACGGCCATGCCGATCTTCGCAGTTCTGCTCGCCGTTTTCATCGTTATGGGAGCACTTTCCGCGGCTTCGGCCCAGGAAAAGAAGAATCCTCAGACCGCTGGTGTGGACAACACCAAGATGGGAGCCTACCGCGCCATTGCCCAGCACGCCTATTTGGAATTTCAAAAAGGCGACGCAGCAACGGCGGCTCAGCTCGCACACAGCCTCGAGCGGGTGTGGGATAAGGGCGAAGACTACGGCGGCGATACCGCACTAAAGAAGACGCACCCCGATTTGTTCGAACAGATCGACAAAGCGATGGATGATTTCGTGCAGCCCTTGATGGAATACAAAAACAAACCGCCCGATCCTGCAAGAATCAAAGCGGCTTTTGGCGCGTACATGGAAAAACTGAAACTCGCGGATTGAGGGGCGAGCGATTCCTCGCCGTGTTGAGTTTCTTCGGTGAGAAGCAGGAGTTCGTGCTTCGCTTAGGACTTTCGTGGTTCCTGCTTCTAGGCCGGCTTCATGGCTTTGCGTCCAGAACGCTGGGCGCGCGAAACAGCCAGCTCAGTAGTAGATGCGTGGGCCAATAAACCAATCCGACGATGATAATGAACGCGGCCGCAAGGTGAACGGGGGCAGGTCCCCAGGCGCTGTTGAAGACGGGATCGCGGTAGGCGTAGTTCATATTGATCTCGGCAGATAAGAAGCGAGAAACGATAAGCAGAACGCCAGCGATTGCGGCTTGCAGCCCCAAGGCGCGCTTGTCGTAGCCGACTCGACGCAGGGTCCAAAGCAGGACCAGCGGCAACCCAACGTGAAAGGACGAGAGCAGGCGTACCCAGAGCGGGTAACGTGCGTCCCACATGTAGTCCGTCCCACCAATGAGATAACGCCCAGTCGTGAGCCGCCAGCCAACGTCCAGGAGCCAAAAAAGTCCGGCGGCCAGCGAGCTGACGGCCTGGCTGGAGAGCAGCAAAGGATTTGCCCACCAGATACCGATAAAACTCAGGATCACTGCGACGTCGCACAGGTGCAGGAGATTTGCCCAACCCCAAAAATGGAAATAAGCGGGAAACCAGACAGCCATCCAGAGCAAGCTAACCCAGCGAAGCACAGGAAAAGTGTTTGAGCCCAGCGACATGCGTTTTTGCCTTTCGCTGATGGAAGACGGCTAAGGCTATCACAACCGATGGCGGAGATTAGATTACGGCAATGCGGACGTTCCGAGGCGCAATGAAACGCGGCGTTCAGCGATAACCCAACTCGGGGCCGAGTTGGATAGAGCTTGGCATGAACGATCCACTCCCACGAGCGACTTCTTCGCCGCGGCTGTCGAAGAGGACGCCTTCGGCCATGTAGAGACGTTTCGAACGGCTAACGACCTGGCCGCGGGCGAGGAGATGGCCTTCAGAGACCGGCCGCAAGAAATAAAGCTGGAAAGAAGAAGTTACGACGAAAAAGTCCTTGACGACAGACTGCACGGCAAAAAATGTTGCGTCGTCCAGGGCTTTGAAATAAACGGCTCCGTGAATCGCTCGCGCCGCGTGATAGAAGTCCTCACGCACGGGCATTTCAATCTCGGCGCGGCCTTCTTCAGGGATGCTAAGTTGCGGCCGGAACCATTTGTTGATGGGTGCACTGTTATACATTGCGACGAGTGTTTCAAAGTGTGTTTGCGTCATGGCCGGTTAGGATTCCCTCTCTCGAACTACCCGATTTCTTTCTCTTACTACCGATTGTTCAGCGGAATTTCAAGACGCCCACAAGCGGCTGGCACCTTAAGCAAGCGAGCGATTCACGCGCGACGAGCCAGAATTGCACTTGCGCGCTGATTTTGCTTTTTAGAAGCTCTTTATCAACGAATCGAGCTGCCGTTGAGAATCTAGGCACACAAGGAGTCTGTGTTTGTCCAGAATCACTCTGAGCCTGGCCAATTGCTCCTGGCTGGGAGTTGAAAAAGTTCGGTTGTATCTTGCATGCCATCGAGCAATGTATCTCTGGCTCAGCCTCACCAAGGAAGCGTCCTCGCCGGCTAAAGACTGGATCAGGAAGGCGATACTGTCCCACTTTTTGATGCGAGCCAGAAGGAAGAGCGCGCGACGCCTCCCATGAGGATAGCGACTTTGAGTGTAAGTCTCCCAAAGCCGCTGCCCATCGAGAGAATTTGCCCGCTTGCTGAGGGCTCGTACAGCCTCCGCCGTAACCTTTGCGCTTGGATCGACAAGTGAGAGCAGGAATTGTTCCTGGAACGGTTCGGGCTTCAGGCGTGCGAGCGCGTGAAGCGCCATAGCGCGCACTCTGCTCGAAGAGGACGAAACGAAGTGTGCAATGAGACTTGTATCCTCGGGCAGGCCTGTTTCTCCCATGCCAGCAATAGCTGCGGACAATCTCGCACCTGAACAAGTCTCAATGGCTTGGGAATAATGAGCTCGCAAGTCCAAGCCGCCTTTTTTCCGAAAGAAGTATTGGGCGTCCCCTCGAATGGCAATATTGGGATCGAGCAAAGCCGACTGGAACTCATGGTGCGCCTGTTCAGGATACTTTTCCTCGTAGATTCGTAAGGCCTCCCGCCTTACAGGCATATAGACATCTTTCCTTGTTCGAACCAGGAATTCGTTTA
>DATEWL010000319.1:0-10319 GCA_035258025.1 Candidatus Acidiferrum sp.
AACATGGCCGTCATAGTGGAAACGCTCAGAATGCGGGAGGAATCCTTGAAGGGCAGGGGCCGCAAAAGAGCGGCGTCAACGATGCTGAAGATGGCGGTGTTGGCGCCGATGCCGAGAGCGAGTGTAATCACCGCCGCGATCGTGAAGCCGGGATTTTTACGGAGCATGCGGACGGCGTAACGCAAATCCTGAAACAGAGTTTCCAGCAGGATGCCATGGCGAGCTTCGCGAGTTTCTTGTTTGATGGGTTCGAGGCCGCCGAAATCAAGTCGGGCGCGGCGGTGTGCTTCGGATGGAGTCATGCCGCTGGCGACGTAATCGAAGATTTGGCGTTCGAGGTGGAAGCGCAGCTCGGCGTCGAGTTGTTTCTCGGATTGTTCCTTGCGGAAGAGACGGCGGAGCCAGTGCATGGGAGCACCTCCTATTCGGCGGTTCGCAGGATTAGGGCTACAGCATCGGAGAGCCGCTCCCAATAAACGAGTTCGGTCTCCAATTGTTTGCGGCCCTTTCGAGTAAGCGTGTAAAACTTTGCATCGCGTCCGGTCTCCGATTCGCGCCATTCCGAGGCCAGCCAGCCGCGGTCCTCGATGCGGTGAAGGGCAGGGTAGAGCGAGCCTTGCGGGACCTGGAAGAAATCCTTGGAGATTTGCTGGATGCGCTGGGAGATCGCGTAGCCGTGAATAGGGCCCAGCGCGACAACCTTGAGGATTAACATGTCGAGAGTTCCTTTGAGGAACTCCGATTTTTCTTGAGCCATGTGGACACCTAGAAGTTCTACTCTTAAGCCTAGAAGTTCTACCTATATGGAAAAAAGACCAAGATGTCAAGAAGTGAGTTCAGATGAGATTTCAGCCTGCATTGACGCGCCGAGCGGCGCGGCGTAGGATTCGCGGCAATCATCTCTTGAGGTACCCATGACGCAAGGACCGACACGCCGTGAGTTTCTCGGCTCGATGGCAGGATTTGCCTTGTTGCCGCTGGAGCAGGAAAAGCCCGAACTGATTCTGCATAACGGAAACATTTGGACGGTGAACGCGGCCGAGCCGCGCGCGGAAGCCGTCGCGATTTCGCGTGGCAGATTTCTCGCGGTGGGAAGCAACAGCGAAGTGTTGAATCTAGCAGGAGCAGGAGTGCGAAAGATCGATCTCGGCGGAAAAACGGTTCTGCCGGGATTCATTGATGCGCATTCGCATCCCGCGGATGCCGGCAGGTTGCATTTGCGCATGGTGGACTGCGACCTGCGTTCCATTCAGGCGATTCTTGCCGCGCTGCGTGAGCGCGCGGCAAAGACACCGGCAGGAGAATGGGTGCTGGGATTCAAGTACGATGACACGAAAACGGAAGAGGGCCGGGCACTAACGATCGCAGACCTGGATGCGGCTGTGCCGGACCATCCCGTTCACATCCAGCACCGGGGCGGACACACGGCGTATGCGAATTCCCTGGCGTTTCGCAAGGCAGGGGTCGATGAGAAGACACCCGATCCGCCGGGTGGGCAGATTAGTCATGATCCCGCGACAGGAAAATTAAACGGACGCGTTGCTGAGAGCGCGAACGATTACTTCGACAAAGTCATTCCGCTGAATTTCACGCGAGACGATTGCCGCGAGGGAGTGAAACTCATTTCCAAGATGCTCGCGCGCACCGGAATTACTTCGGCGACGGAAGCGCAAGGCACGCCACAGGACCTGCGCGCATATCAAGACGCGCATGAGGCAGGTGACTTGCTCTATCGCGCGTACTGCTTCATCAACTATCACCATCTCGATGCGATGATCGCGGCGGGTGTGCGAACCGGTCTTGGGGATGAATGGGTGCGCGTCGGGGCGGTGAAGCTGGTTTGCGATGGTTCCATCTCAGAGCGCACAGCGCGGCTTTCTGTTCCGTATGAAGGCAGGCCGAACGATTACGGCATCTTGGTGATGACAGAAGAAGAGATGTACACGCATGGCCGCAAAGCGCACCTTGCGGGATGGCAGATTGGTACACACGCGAATGGGGACGTTGGCATCGATCAGACGCTGCGGGTTTACGAGCGGCTGCAACGCGAATCGCCTCGCCGTGATCCGCGCTTCCGGCTCGAGCACTGCACCGTCGTGAACGACGAGTTGATCGCGCGCATGAAGGCGCTCGGCGCGATACCGACGCCTTTTTCAACGTATGTCTACTATCACGGCGAAAAAATGCGCTACTACGGAACAGAACGGCTGAATCACATGTTTGCTTTGCGCGGTTTCATCGACGCGGGAATTCGGCCGACGCAAGCCTCCGATTATCCGCCCGGGCCGTTTGAGCCGATGATGGCTTTGCAATCGGAAGTGACACGCACGGACAGCAAGGGCAACGTTTGGGGCCCGAAGCAACGCATCACGATTGAAGAAGCCATTCGCGTAGGCACTTTAAATGGCGCGTACGCTTCCTACGAAGAGAAACTCAAAGGATCGATCGAAGCAGGAAAGCTGGCGGATCTGGTTGTACTTAGCCGCGATCCCCTGCGCGAGAATCCATCCTCACTGATCACGATTCCCATCGAGCGGACTATGGTTGGCGGACGCTGGTCGTTCGAGGCGTGAACTGTTTTTGTCTGGCGCGGAGAAAGGCGCTTCCGCGCTGAAGTTATTAGCTCAACTCTGCGATCAATTCAATTTCGACGCAGGAGCCGAGTGGGATTTGCGCAACGCCGAAGGCGCTTCTAGCGTGCTTGCCGCGTTCTCCGAAAATCTCACCGAGAAGTTCTGAAGCGCCGTTTGCCACGAGATGCTGTTCAGTGAAAGACGGGGCGCTGTTCACTAGGACCATCAGTTTTACGATTCGAGCGATCTTGTTTAGGTCTCCGGTCGCCGCGTGGAGTGTTCCCATCAGTTGGATGGCGATATCCTTTGCCGCATCTTTCCCCTGAGCGGTGGTGAGATCAGCGCCGAGCTTTCCCGTCCAGGGCTGTCCGTCTTTCTTGGCGATGTGTCCCGAGACGAAAATCAAATTGCCCGTGCGCACGAACGGCAAGAACGCTGCGGCTGGGGGCGCGACTGGAGGCAGAGAGATTCCCAGGGCGTTTAATTTGTCGTAGACAGACATTTCAGTCTCCTGAGTTGGATTGCGGAGCCGCTTTGCTTGACGAATGTGGCGCGCGGTCTTCAGATTTGGCGCCACTTGTCCGAGAAAAATCGACGACGGCCGTGTTTCCGCCGCAGACGAGAACGCCTACGCGCTCGCCAGGCTGAGGTTTGTAGCGGCCGGAAAGGATTGCCGCAAATGCGGCGGCGGCGCCGGGTTCCGCAACGATGCGCAGGACCTTCCAGAGTGCTTGCTGGGCTTGCTGTATCGCGTCGTCGGGAACGAGTATCGCGCCGCTGACAAGTTTTTGCGCGATCGGAAACATAAGCTCGCCGACGCGTTTTGGGGCCAGTGAGTCGGCGGCGATGCCTCCTGCTGGACTATCAACCGGGTGACCAGCTTGCAACGCGTTATGCAACGTCGGCGCGGCTTCGGGCTCTACACTTACTATCTTAGTGCGATTCTCATACCAGGACGCGACGCCGCCGATCAGTCCGCCACCGCCGACGGCAACGAGCAGCGAATCGAGATTAGGGGCCTGCTGCTCGAACTCAAGACCGACGGAGCCTTGGCCGAGCAGCGTCTCAAGCTGATCGTAGGCATGCACCGTGAGCGCACCAGACTCGGCGGCCCATCGCTCGCTGGCGGCCAGAGCATCTGAGTAGCGTTCGCCGATCACGACGAGTTTCGCACCATAGCCGCGGATGCGCTCGATTTTCTCAGGTGAAGCGACAGTGGGAACAAAAATCTTTGCGGGCACCCCTAGCTTCTTGGCGGCGAAGGCAACCGCTGCGCCGTGGTTTCCCCCGGAAGCCGCAACTACACCCGCCGAAGGAATTTTTCGCAGCAGCAAGTTCGCGAAGGCGCCGCGAACCTTGAAGGAGCCGGAATGCTGAAGCAATTCGAGTTTGAAAATAAGCGGAATGGAATCGAGGCCGAAATCGATGCCGTCCGCTTCGATGATGGGCGTCCGGCGAATGTGCGGGCGGATGACTTTTTCCGCCGCAGTGATTTGGTCGCGATCGATTCGCATATCGATTATCTGGGGCATAGAAGGGTGCTTAACGTAGCAGACGGGCAGCTTCAGGGCGCGACGACATCCTTCAGCTTGGGCTTGACCTGGACCGCGGCCAGGCTCGATGCATCCCAACCGCCTCCCAGCGCTTTAACCAGAAGAACGCTGGTCACCAGCCTCTGGCCTTGAATCACGGCAGCTTCCTGCTCGTTGCTCAGCAGGTTCTGTTGCGCGGTGACGACGTCCAGGTAGCTCACTAGCCCGCCTTTGTAGCGGTCCTCGGAAAGATCAAGAGTGCGGCGGGCAGCATCTACAGCGAGTTGTTGCGTATCGCGTGCCTGTTCGAGAACCGTGAGCCCTGTAACATCGTCTTGCACTTCCTGGAAGGCAGTCAGCACGGACAGGCGGTAATTTGCGATTGTGATGTCATACCCGGATTTCGCAAACTCCACCTGAGCGCGGCGCGTTCCCCCAGTGAAAATACTCTCGGCCACGTTTGCACCCAGCGCCCAGAAGATGCTGGAAACGTTTGCGAGCTTTGCGACGTCGGCGGCCTGCCAACCTCCATTCCCAAACAAATTCAAAGACGGATAGTACGCCGCCTTGGCTACTCCAATCTGCGCATTGGCGGCAGCCATCTGGCGTTCGGCTTGGGCAATATCCGGGCGCCTCTCGAGCAAGTCGGAAGGAAGCCCCAGGTCAATCGGCGGCGGTTCGGCTTTCAATTCTCTGACTGGAATGTGAAAATCCGGCGCAGGTTTCCCAACGAGCACGGCGATCGCGTCTTCAAACTGCTTTCGCTGCTGCAACAGAAGCGTAGCTTGCGTGCGCGTTGTCTGAAGGAGCGTTTCTTCCTGCGCGACATCCAGTCCGGAAGCAACGCCACCCTTGTGGCGCGAATCCACGAGCTCCAATCCGCGGCGCAACGCGTCCACGGTGCGGTTCAGAATTCCCAGCTCGGAATCGAGTTGCCGAAGGCTGAAATAGTCACCGGCAAGCTCCGCGGTGATGACGAGCCGGACATTTCCGAGGTTTGCCGCGCTAGCCTGATACGACGCTTCCGCGGCCTCGATCGTCCTGCGCCGCTGGCCGAACAAGTCCACTTCGTAGCTCACGGTGAACGGCAGCGTGAACGAATTTTGTGTGATGGGCCGAAGCGGTGCAACCGCCCCTATAGCCGGCCGGTTACCGGAAAGCCGTTGGCGCTGCGCGCTTGGGGCGACACCAAACGTGGGGAAAAGCGTTGCAACCTGAATGGCGGCCGCGGCGTGCGCCTGATTGTAATTTCCGATCGATGCTTGCAGTGTCTGATTTGCCGCGAGGGAGTCTTTTTCCAGGCCGTTCAGCTCATCGTCGTGAAAAACTTCCCACCATTCGCCCTTGGGGACAGTGTCTTTAGGATCGCTCGCCCGCCAGGGTTCCGAAACGTCCCACTTCGCCGTAGTGGGTGCGCTGGCGCGCTCGTACTTGGGCCCAACCGTGCACCCGACCAGAAACAACACGCAGACGGCCGAGCACAGAAAAGGCAGGAAGAGTTTCCTTTGGGGCATTGCCATTACCGCTTAGCTCCAGACGCTCCATTCGCGTTCGGAGCATTGGGTGGAGGCGCTTGCGCCGGTGGAGCTGCAGTGGCGGCTGGTTGCGCGATTTGCTTGACGCGAACCTCTTGGCCTTCGTCGAGCGAGTCCGCGGGATTCAAGACGATCCAGTCGGTAGGCGCAAGGCCTTGCAAAACTTCAAGCGTTGTTCCGTAGTCGCGCCCGATAGTTAATTGGCGGAGGTGCGTTTTGTTATTTGCATCCACAACCACGGCGCGCAAACCCTCCGCACGGAAGAGCAGGGCGTTCACCGGCACTTGCACGCGCGAAGCCGCGACTTTTACTTGCAAGTGCACTTGAGCGTAGCCGCCTGGGAAGAGCTGGGCGGTCTTATTCGGCACATCCACTTCTGTCAAAAGCGTTCTTGAATTGGGATCGATAGCTTCCGCGGTGCGCACTACTTTTCCCTCAAAGCGCTGCCCGGGAAATTGCGTTAATTCGAGAAAGGCTCCGAGTCCGTTACGGACCGCCGAGGAGTACATCTCCGGCACGCTGACGTAAACGCGAATAGGATCCGTCTGCGCCAGGGTAAAAAGCTCCTGCTGGGCGCCCCCATTGCCAGCGTTGATCAGCGTCCCAGTATCTATATTGCGCCGTGTGATGACGCCGCTGAACGGCGCGTAAACGTGTTTAAAGGATTCCAGTTCCTCGAGCCGCCGCACATTCGCTGCAAAAGACTGGACGGTCGCCGCTTTCGCCGCGTAGTCGCCGACGGCATTATCGACTTCCTGTTTGGAAACTCCGTCCGTTTTGATTAATTCCTGATAACGAGACGAAGTGATTTTGGAAAGATTTGCATTGGCTTGGGCAGTGTTCAAGTCGGCGCGGGCCTGCAAAAGTTGTTGATCGACTTCGGGCGTGTCGATATCCGCCAATAGCTCGCCCTTCGGCACGCGCGTACCGATATCGTGGTACCACTTTTGCAGGTAGCCGCTTGTGCGAGCATAGATAGGCGATTCCACATAGGCCTGGAGAGTGCCCGGCAGCACGAGGTCTTCCTGGGCGACCTCCGATGTGGGATGAGTGACCGCTACGGTAGGAATGGCCAGCGCTTCCGTGTTTTCGGCCAGAGCGTGGTATTGCGCTCGTCGCTGGAACAAGGTGAACGCGCCCAAAATCACAAGGACAATCACGCCCAAGATTAGATACGTGAACAGCCGCGTCCCTTCCTGGGGCCGTCGCCCTCCGTGTTCGGGTTCCATCTGTGATCCGCCTTCTTTCATAGTCCGGTACTCCGCGTTTTCCGCTAGCTCTTTTCCACTTAGGCTACCGCAGGGGATGGTGATTGGCTACGTTGCTTTCTCCGCTCGCGCCGGCCATGAATCATCGAGAAAACGCAAGGAACAAAAAACAGCGTCGCAAAGGTTGCGAAAAGGAGTCCGCCAATCACGGCGCGGCCCAGCGGCGCGTTCTGTTCGCCGCCCTCCCCAAGACCGATCGCCATCGGAATCATGCCGATAATCATCGCGAGAGCTGTCATAAGCACCGGGCGGACACGCACAAAGCCCGCTTGCAAGGCGGCTTCGCGCGCCGATTTTCCTTCGCTCATCTGCTCGCGCGCAAACGAAACCATCAAGATACTGTTGGCGGTGGCCACACCCATGCACATGATCGCACCCGTAAGCGATGGCACGCTGAGCGTCGTGTGCGTCAGCAATAAAATCCAGCAAATCCCCGCGAGTGCGCCCGGCAACGCCGTAATGATGATGAAGGGATCAAGCCAGGACTGGAAGTTCACGACGATCAACAAATACGCCAGAATAATCGCACCAATTAAGCCGATACCGAGCCCTCTGAACGAGGTGCGCATCGTTTGTACCTGACCGCGAACTTCGATATGGCTGCCTCGCGGCAACTCGTTCTTCACTTCGGCCACACGCTTCAGGACTTCATCGGAAACACCGCCGAGGTCACGGCCATCCACCGCGGCGTAAACATTGATCATGGGCTGCACGTTGTAATGAGAAATTTCCGCTTGCCGCGCCGTGGTGTTGATGTTCACCAGGTTTCCGATGATCTGTGGCGGAGTGCCGGGCGTGGTTCCGGTCACAGGTGTATTTTCCAGCGCACGATAACTGTCCACGCGGTATTGCGGCGATTGTACGGCGACGTTGTAGGCGACGCCGTTCTTGGGATCCAGCCAGAATGCCGGCGCCGTCTGAAAGCTGGAGCTCAAGGACACAAGAAGGTTTTGCGCCACGTCCTTGGCCTGCAAGCCGACGGATTGCGCACGGGTGCGATCCACATCCATGTGGAGAGTCGGCTCGTCGAAGGCCTGCTGCACGTGCACGTCGACTGCTCCTGGGATATGGCGAATTTCTTTTGCGAGCTTTTCCGCCACTACATAGTTACCACGCTGATTAGCTCCCGTTACCGCCACATCGATGGGAGCCGGAGTTCCGAAATTCAAAATTTGCGTCACGATGTCCGCGGGCTGGAAAAAGAACTGCGTTCCGGGAAATCTTTGCGGCAGTTTCTCGCGAAGTTCGTTGATGTAGGCGCTGGTAGGTTTCCCTCGCTCTTCTTTCAACTGCACCAGAATTTCGGCGTCGGAGGTGCCGAACGTTCCGGAGTTGCTGTAGCTGAGGTTGATGCCGCTGTAGGGGACGCCAATGTTGTCGAGAACGGTTTGCAACTCTTTGGGCGGAATGGTCTCGCGAATGACGGCGTCAACCTGATCGGCCAGACGGGCGGTCTCCTCGATGCGAAGACCCGTGCGCGCTCGGAAGTGTAAACGAATTTGTCCCGCATCAACCTTGGGGAAAAAATCCCTGCCGAGAAAAAAGACGAGACCGACAGAGAGTACGCAAAATATCAGAAAACAGGCCCCAAACAACTTCGGCCATTCCAGTGCCGAATCCAGCGCATGGCGGTAGCCCTCGCGAAACCTCTCAAAGCCATGCTCGAATTTTTGCTGGTAGCGGCGGAAAAAGCCCTGTTTTTCACCGACATGTTCTTCGGGCTTGTACTCGTCCGCGCTGCTCAGGAGATACATCGCCATTGTGGGGACGATGGTTCTGGACCACCCGTAGGACGCAAGCATAGCGAAGCTAACCGCTTCGGCCAGTGGCACGAAGAGGAATTTCGCCACGCCCGAAAGGAAAAACATGGGAAGGAAAACGATGCAAATGCAGAGCGTGGAAACGAACGCAGGCACGGCTATTTGCTGAGCTCCATCGAGGATGGCCTGGACGGTTTCCTTGCCCATGGCCAGGTTTCGATTGATGTTCTCGATTTCCACGGTGGCGTCGTCCACCAGGATGCCGACGGCCAGCGCTAGACCGCCCAGGGTCATGATGTTTATGGTTTCGCCGAGAGCACTGAGCATCAGAATACTGACGAGAATCGAGAGCGGAATGGAAACCGCGATGATCAACGTGCTCTTCCAGTTTCCGAGAAAGATCAAAATCATCACCGCCGTCAGGCACGCGGCGATCAGGGCTTCGCGCAGGACCCCCTGGATGGATGCGCGCACGAAAAGAGATTGGTCAAAGAAAGTCGAGACGTGGAGGCTCTCCGGCAATGAGGAAGCATAGTTCTGCAAGACCTGCTTGACGCGATCCACGATATCGAGGGTTGAAGCGCCGCCGGTTTTGTATGTGGCCATGAGGACGCCGCGTTGCCCGTTCACGCGGACGACATTGGTCTGCGGGCTGAATCCGTCACGAACATGGGCGACGTCCTTCATGTAAATCGTCGCGCCGTTTACAGTTTTTATCGGCAGATCGTTCAACCCTTCCACCGTCAGCGGGCTACCGTTCATCTCCACGAGATACTCAAGGGCGCCAAGTTTCACGGTTCCCGTAGGTAGAATGAGGTTCTGCGCGTTGACTGCGTTCACGATATCCACGGCGGACAGCCCTTTGGATTGCAGCGAGGCGTTATCGATGTCCACGGAAACGAGGCGCTGCTTTCCGCCGTAAGGGAAGGGCAGTGCCGCGCCCTGCACGGTGGCAAGCTGCGTACGAATGAAATTGTTTCCGAAATCGAAAAGTTGTTGCTCGCTCAAGCTGTCGCTGGTCAATCCAATCTGAATGACGGGAACGGTCGATGCGGAAAAGATAGCCACGAGGGGAGGCGTGGTGCCCGGTGGAAGTTGCCTCAAAATCGTTTGGGCAATGGCAGTGGTCTGAGCTAGCGCCAC
This sequence comes from Candidatus Acidiferrum sp., assembly GCA_035258025.1. Lineage (GTDB taxonomy): Bacteria > Acidobacteriota > Terriglobia > Acidiferrales > UBA7541 > Acidiferrum. The sequence continues at coordinate 9,812 of DATEWL010000319.1, forward strand.
TTGCACGTTCGCAGTTGGCTGGAAGTAGATTTTGACGACCGCAATGCCGTTAAGAGACTGCGATTCGATGTGCTCGACGTCGTTTACAAGGGTGGTGACGGAGCGCTCGGAGTTGCTAGTGATACGCTGCTCCATCTCCTGAGGCTGAAGTCCCGCGTAGTTCCACACCAGAGTGATTACCGGAATGTTGATTTCAGGGAAAATGTCCGTCGGCGTGCGCGTGAGAACTACTGGCGTCAGCAGAACGATGACCAGAGCGAGCACCACAAAGGTGTAAGGTCTCGCGAGGGCTAATCGGACAATCCACATAAAGCTTAGAAGTTTCCTCTAGCGGGCTATTCGCCCTGCCACACAAGTTGGAACGGTTCTTCCGTCGGGGTACTCTCTACTTAGATTCGCGAACTCAATTGTTTGGGTACGCCCCAGCGACCAGATACGATATATCGTCTGCGCAAATAGTGAGCACTAAAATCGTTTCTAATCCGAACATCCCCACGGGCGCCGCAGG
>DATEWL010000320.1:0-7958 GCA_035258025.1 Candidatus Acidiferrum sp.
ATTGCAAAGGAGAAATCCTGAACGTGGAAAATATCACCCGCCTCGCCGCGCACGTCCGCACGGAAATGTCGAAGGTTATTGTTGGGCAGCAAGAAGTGATCGACCAGCTTCTGCTGGTGCTGGTTTGCGGCGGCCACGCGCTGATTGAAGGTGTGCCCGGACTTGCCAAGACGCTGGCCGTCAAGACCTTGGCGCGCATCTGCGGGCTTGGTTTCCAGCGCGTGCAATGTACTGCCGACCTGATGCCCGCCGACGTGATGGGCACAAACATTTTCAATATGGCAACGAGCTCTTTTTCGCTGCACCGGGGGCCCGTTTTTACGGACTTGCTGTTGGTGGATGAAATTAATCGGACTTCGCCGCGCACCCAGGCCGCGCTGCTTGAAGCGATGGAGGAGCGTCAGGTCACTATTGACGGAACACGTTATCCGCTGGGCGAGAATTTTACGGTCTTTGCAACGCAAAACCCCATCGAATTTGAAGGCACTTATCCGCTTCCCGAGGCGCAGCTTGATAGGTTCCTGCTGAAAATTCGGCTGGACTATCCTTCTGCCGCTGAAGAGACCGATATCCTTGGGCGTTACGAACAGGGATTCGATCCGCGGCGGCTGGATTTGGTTTCGATTGTGCCCATCGAGCCTGCATTGCTCGCAGCTGCGCGGCAAGACATCAGCGCCGTGCGCATCGAGCCTACGTTACGTCCTTACATTGTTACGTTGGTGCGGCGCACGCGTGATTGGCCAGCTCTTTCGCTTGGCGCAAGCCCACGCGCTGCGATCGGTCTTCTATTTGTTGCGCGGGCTTTGGCTGGGGTCGAAGGCCGGGATTTTCTGATTCCCGACGACATCAAGGCCGCTGCCTTGCCGGTTCTGCGTCATCGTGTGCTTTTGAAGCCAGAAGCAGAACTGGAAGGATTGAATTCCGACCGGGTCATCGCGGAACTCCTTTCCACGGTCGAGGTTCCCAAGTGATTTACACCGAGCCTCTCGGGCCTACTTCCGTTACGGCGCGTGCACGGAAGCAGGGAAAACTTTCCTTTGCGTTCGGTCCCAGGTTTTTCGTGGCTTTGCTGCTCGGATTCGTGGCGCTGGGCCCCGCGTGGTGGTTTCGTCAGGCGATCGCGGCTATGTTTTTGTGGGATGGCGTGGTTCTTGCCGCGTGGCTTTGGGATTTGTTGCGGCTCCCGCGGCCAGCGCAATTGGAGATTCGACGAACCTGGGAGAAAAGGCCGTGTCTTGGAGTGGCCGCCAGCGTCGCGGTGGGAATTCAGAATGACGGAAATATATCCATTCGCGCACGCGTTGTTGACGAAACGCCTGGTCAATTTCGCAGCACGCCGCCTGAACTGGCGTTGCTCGTAAAGGCCCGCTCCTCAGCCGAGGCGCGCTATCCGGTGATTCCTGCCGAGCGAGGCGATACCAACCTGGGCCGCATTTTTCTGCGCTACCAGTCGCCGCTGGGATTGGCCGAGCGTTGGGCCGTGGCAGAAACGCAGCAGACCATTCGTGTGCTGCCAAATCTCGAACAAGCCAAGCGCGAATCGATGTATTTGATACGCAGCCGCCAAGCGGAATTGGAAAAGCGGCGGCGGCGCCAGCGTGGCATGGGACGCGAGTTTGACAGCTTGCGGGAATATCGCGAGGGCGATGAGCTGCGCGACATCTCCTGGACGGCGACGGCGCGGCGACGGCACCTGATCACGCGCGTCTTCCAAATGGAGCGCAGCCAAAACGTGTGGCTTGTGTTGGACGCGGGCCGCCTTCTTCGCGCGCAGGTGCGGGAGGCGGGAGACGCTCCGCGATTCTCGAAGCTGGACTATGCCGTGAACGCGGCGCTTTCACTAGCTCAGGTCGCTCTTTATTGCGGCGATCGCGTGGGGCTACTGGCATACGGCAGGAAGGTTCAGCAAAATCTGTACGCAGGTCGCGGCGCTCATCACGTGCGTGCCATTGTCGAGTCTCTTGCGCAAGTTCGTGCGGAAGCGTTCGAATCGGATCATGGGCGCGCCGTGCGAGCCTTGCTGAACGCGCAGAAGCGGCGAAGCCTGGTGGTTTGGATCACGGATTTCGCCGAAACGGCGACCATTCCGGAAGTGATCGAATATGCCATGCAATTAACTCCACGGCACCTCGTTGTCTTTGCGGCTATGGGACAGCCAGACCTAAAGACGCTCGCCGATACGATTCCCACCGTCACCGCCGACCTCTACCGCCACGGAGCTGCACTGGAGATCTCGCAAAGACGAGACATTCTGCTCCGCGGCCTGCGGCAGCGCGGTGTGCTGGCGCTCGAATTGATGCCGGGAATGCTGGCGAGTTCGCTGGTGACCCAATATTTGAATATTAAGGAGCGCAGCCTGATTTAGACCTGTTCAGACTGCTTTCGACTGCGGCAAACCTACGCGAGTCAGGTAAGTTGTGAGCGCAACCAGCAAAACGGCGGAAAAAAGAAATTTGAGCGGAGTGGCAAGTCCGGAGGGAGACACGAACCCTTCGATGATTCCCGCAACGACTAACATGGGCACAATTCCAATCATCAGGCGCGCCGCGCGCCCGCCAGCCAGGGCCAAAGATTCGCGCCTCGGCAACAAACCGGGAAAGAGCATGCCTCGCGCGATTTCCAGACCGGCGCCGCCAGAGATGAAAATGGCCGGGAGTTCGAGTGCGCCATGCGCCGCGACGAAAGTCCAAAGCTGCAGCGCCATTCCCGCCTGCCAGGTGGCGGCGCCAATCACGCCGATAAGCATGCCGTTGGTGAACATCATGTAAATCGTCCCAATCCCCGCCGTAATCCCCATCGCAAATGTCGTGAAGCATACGGCAAGATTGTTGGTCATGATGCCCGAGGCAGCGAGCGGCTTGATGGTCACAATGGATTTTGTCCACATCTCGCGTTTCTCAATCGTGGCCATCATCTCGGGACCAAGCATGCGGTGTGCGAAAGCGGGATCATGAATGGTCACGGCCCAGGTGGCAATTCCCGTTACGGTGAAAATGAGAAACGCGAGAAATGTTTGCGGGAAAGTTTCGCGGAAAACCCGCGGAAAAGTCTGCGTATAGAAACGGACGAGCCCGCTGATTTTTTGCTTGTGACCCATGTAGATGAGGTTGTGCGCGCGTCCCAAGAGTTGATTCAGGTAAAAGGTTAATTGGTTGCTGGTCACATCCTCGCGGACGGTGGCGAGGTCGGAGGCCGTCTGGCGGTACAATAGGCCAAGTTCCTGCAATTCACGATGATCGAGGGCGGAGATGCCGCCCTTGTTCGACCGGTCGACAAGCTGTTCGAGCCTGGCCCAGTAGGTTTTTCGTTTTTCCAGCCAGCGCGTGGAGATCATGACGGACCCATCACAAATTCGTGTGCCAGGCGATTTCCGGGACAAGCTTACCATCGAAACGCCGGAACAAACGGTCCTCGAGTTCGAAGTTGCCGGAGTCGGCAGCCGATTCCTTGCGCTGGCTTACGATACTTTGCTTCAAATCCTGGTGGGCATCGGCTTGCTGATCATATTTCTGATTGCTGGAGTGGCGTTGCCCGGCGCGGCCCAAAGTGGAATCTGGTTCGCTGCTGTCATCATCCTTGCCTACTTTGTGCTTTATTTTGGATATTTCGCCATCTTTGAAGTCTTGTGGAACGGCCAGACGCCGGGAAAGAAGAAGGAAGGCCTTCGCGTCATTAAGGATTCCGGCCGACCGATTACGCCCGCGGAAGCCGTGGGCCGCAACTTGATGCGCATCGTGGACCAGTTACCCGCGTTTTATGCCGTCGGAATTTGCAGCGTTCTGCTGAGCAGGCAAAACAAACGCCTCGGCGATTTCGTTACCGGGACGATCGTCGTTCACGAAAAGTCGTTGTTGGACGCCAAACCGGTTTGGGAGCCGCCGCCCGTCGGACAAGCGGGGCCAGCGACCTCCTTCGGATCGGAGCGGCTTACTCCCGAGGAATTTGCACTCGTCGAGGCGTTCTTGAATCGGCGAAATTCGCTCCCCGCAGACGTCCGGTTCACCATGGCAGATCAGATCGCCCGCCAGGTTCGGCCGAAACTCTCGTTGCCACCCGGCGAATTGATTTACTCCGAAAAACTCCTTGAGGCGGTCGTTCAGGAGCGGCGTTCAAGCGCCGGTTACTCTTGATTTCAAGTTGTGCGATTGTGGTCTAGTGGTAAGCGTTCCAGCTACCGCTCGGGAAGCTTTTCTTCAAGTTCAGTAGCCAGCTTGTGGACGTCCGTGGTTTCGCTGAAGCCCTGCACTTGCTGGTTTGCGGATTTCACGTCCACTCCCGCGTGTTGACAGAGCTTTTGCAGCATCTGGAGCATCATGGTGAGTTCCTGTTCGGCGAGCATACCAACTTGAAGATCGAGATGCGCGCGCCTCTCCGCCTGACGTGACATGCGATTCTGACTGATTAGCACGAAGATAGTTAGGAACACGCTCTCCGACGAGACGAAAAGAGCCAAAATGCCGAAGGGGAACGGATCGAACGCTTTGACGCCGGGAATCAAGTTGAGATTCACGGTGCTCCACGCGGCCACCAAAATCACATGCAAAAGCAGAAATTTAGGGCTGCCGATGAATCTTACGACGGCATCGCTTTGGCGTTCTGTGTGTGTCCGGCGACCCAAAGCCTCCTCTTCCAGCTTGGCAATGGCGGCAATATTGAATTGCGTCGGATTTTCCGCAATTTGATCAGATAACGTTTTTTTCATGAGCTTCGACTATTGAGAGAACGGCGTTTGCGCACAAGACGCGATGGCCACTGAATACTTCCCTTTTGCAAACTACTTCTGATTGGCTGCGCTGGCTTGTGCAGGAACTTCGGCGTCCGCCGGATAGACAATGATCTCTACGCTGCCCCAGCCGGAGTCCGGAGTGTCGCTTTTTCCTTTGCCACGTCCCAGAGTTTTGAGTTGCGTATCGTCAAAGGAAAAATTGCCCACGAGGTAGTCTCGCACCACCATGGCGCGGGCTTGCGTGAGCACCAAGTCCTTTTGCTCATCTCCCGTCGTGCCCGCGGAGACAATCACAACCGCGACGCTAAACTCCGTGTCTGCAAGAAACTGTCCCGCGGCGCGCAAGGCTTTCTGATTTTTTGGCTTTGCGGTGTCCTGTTTGTCGAACAGTTGTTTGGAATCGAAAGCGAAAGATTTCAGAGGTGCCGAATCGGGAAGCTTTGCGATTTCGTTCTTCTCGAGGTCGGCAGAGCTTTCATAGCCGCGTTTTTTGTAAAAGCCGCGCACCAGGAAATTCTGCTTCATCGCTTCCATGTTCTCCTGGAAAGCGGTTACACCCGCTTGAGCATGGTTGACGGTGTCACGCAAGCCTGCGGTGGTCTGATCCAGTTGGGTATATACCTTCTTATCGTTCACCAATGCGCCGATGGTTCCCCGGCCCTGATTGATCTTCGTGCTGATGGAACTAAGATTGGCCGTTACCACCGTGACGTTGTTCAGCGCTTCCTGGCTGGTGTCCAGAATGCCGTCGGCCTTCTTCATGAGGTCAGCGATGACGAGCGGAGCCTCACTGCCAATCGTATCGTTGTCCTTGACATTCAGCGCCTGCTCGGAGCCAAAGGAGATCGCGACATATTCGTTCCCCAGGAGGCCTTCGGTTTCAATCGAAGCCACGGAGTCTTGCTTGACGATGGCGTGCGTCGATCGCTGCAGATCCATCAGCACGGTGATTTTGTCCGTGGGCTTAGAGGGCAGATCGATTTCACGGACTGTGCCGGTGTGTACTCCCCCGATGCGCACTTCCGCCCCTGCATCGAGGCCCACGACCGTGGCGAACTGAGCCTTCAACCGATAAGTGGGGCTGAACAGATACTGTTTGCTGCCAATGAGGAAAACCCCCGTCGCCAGTATCGCCAGCGTTGCGATGATAAATGCTCCAAGCCTCGCCGCCCTTGACATAATGCGCTCCCTATGAATCCCGCTGCATGAATGCCGAGACAAATCTGTTGTTGCTTTTCTCCAAGTCCTGGAAGCTGCCTTCGATCAGCACGTTTCCTTCGTACAGAAGCGCGATGCGATCTGCAATGGTCTTTGCGCTTTGCAAGTCATGAGTGACCACGACCGATGCCATGTGATGTTCCTCTTGCAATTTGAGAATCAGCTCGTCGATCTCTGCGGACGTGATGGGATCGAGTCCCGCAGTGGGTTCATCGAGCAACAGGATGCCGGGCTTGAGAGCCAGCGCGCGGGCCAGCCCGACACGCTTTTGCATGCCGCCCGAAATATCGCTCGGCATTTTTTTGAGAGCGCTCTCCATGCCAACGCTGGCGAGCAGTTCTTTCACGCGATCGCGCCGTTCTGATTTCGTCATTTTTGTATGGCGCTTCAACGGGAAAGCAATGTTCTGCTCAACAGTGAGAGAGTCGTACAAGGCTGCGCCTTGAAATAAGAAACCCATTTTTTTCCTGATCTCATTCATCGCTTGGAGATTGAGGCTGGTGATCTCGTGCCCCTGTACGAGAATGGATCCCGAATCCGGCTTTTGCAGACCGATGATGAGCTTGAGCAGCACGCTCTTGCCCGTGCCGCTGCGTCCAAGCATCGCCAAAGTTTCGCCACTCTTCACGGTCAGATTAATTCCGTCCAAGACGATCTGGCTGCCAAAGGACTTGTGCAAACCTCGCAGCACCACCGCTGGTCCCGCATGCTCACCGCCGGAACTCTCCGGCGGCGAGACCGCCGCGGTTTCCTCGGGACCGACCAAGACCGCTTGTTCAGGGAGCGTCATGGAAAGAACACCAGAATCAATTTCACGAGGACGACATCGGCCAGAATCACAAAAAGCGAAGACAAAACGACCGAACTCGTCGCTGAAATTCCAACTCCCGCGGTGCCCCCTTGCGTGCGCATTCCCTGGAAGCAGCCGATCATTCCAATGATCAGGCCGAAGATAGCGGTTCTACAGGTCGGAGCGAGGAAATCGCTGAAGGTGGTGCCAGCGAAACCGCGATGGATGAATTTAGTGAAGGAAATTGGATCGACCAGCGTATCCGCCAGCCAGCCGAATAAGACACCGAAGAAATCAGCCGCGAGGGTCAGGAGGGGGAGCATCAGGATACAAGCTAAAATGCGCGTGAAGGCCAAATACTTGTAGGGATTTACGCCGGAGGCCTCGATGGCATCGATCTGCTCGGTTACCTTCATGGACCCCAGTTCAGCGCCGATGCCAGCGCCCACTCTGCCGCTGACAACCAAGCCCGTCACGATGGGACCCGTTTCGTGGATGATGGAAAAGACGAGAGCGGCGGGAAGCATGGACTTGGCGCCGAAGTGCACCAGGCTGCTGCGGCTTTGCAGAGATAGAACAGCACCGATGGCCGCACCGGCTAAGGCTACGAGCGGCAGCGATTTTGAACCTATTTCGTCCAACTGCCGCATCAACTCACGGCCCTCAAAGGGCCTTCGTACCGCGGCGCGCATCACCTGCCATGCAAAAATGCCGAGTTCTCCGAACCACTCAAGGAAGCCGTTGAACGGACTCCACAAAGAAGTCAGCGTGGCTCGCATCAGTGACGGTGCCTGCGGCACGTCCTGGCTGATCAAGCGGTGAGGAATGCTAGCGTTGTGGCTCACAAGTTTGTTTTGTCTCCTCAGTGACTCGAGGCAGTCTCTGCCGAGGCGGTCCCCAGCGATCCAGGGCGGTCCACGTTGCTAAATAGCGTGTGGGGTCCTCCGTAGATGAATTCGCGTGCGACATTTCCGACCGCGAACGCCAGAAGGGCGTAATTGCCCATGCGCAGTCCGTCTTTGGCATCGTAGCGGCCGGGATACCATCCATAGACGGCGGTCATCGTGCCCGCATAGGGCGCGACGATGGCGGGGAAGGACAAACGGCGATGGCCGTCCGCCCCGCGGCGTGCTGTCACTGTCGAGATCAGAGCATGTTCCATCCGGCGGAATACGCCCTTGCATTCGCAGCGGTAGTAGATCGTGTCTTCCCGAAACGCTTTCG
>DATEWL010000321.1:0-3767 GCA_035258025.1 Candidatus Acidiferrum sp.
CCTGAATTGATCATGAAGGAAGACACCTCAGCCCGTTCAGAAGGCAAAAAGCCTGCCGGCCGCGTCGGCCAGGTTCAAGCGCTGGCGTCTTCGCCGGCCAAGCTGGAATGGCTCTATGCGCAGTCCAAAGCCGGTCGCTGGGGTCTTTCCCGCGAACGATTCGCCGCTTCCCTTGAGCGCAGCGCGGAAAAACGGCTTGCCAGCGGATCACTGGCAGCTGAGAAACTCGAGGAATACCTGGCCGCCCTCCATCTGGAGGACCTGGCTCTCGCCGCCGCTTGCATGGAGAATTGCGAAACCGCATGGGAGCATTTCGTTGGCGCGTATCGCCCATACCTTCGCGCCGCCGCGGCTGCGGTTCTGCGTTGCAGCTCAGCTTCCCCGGAAGCCTGCGAGCTCGCCGACTCTCTCTTTGCCGAGCTTTATGGGTTGTCGGATGGCGCCCGCCGCGAGCGCTCTCTTTTCCGCTATTTCCATGGCCGCAGCTCGCTCAAAACGTGGCTCCGCGCCGTTCTCGCGCAGCGCCACATTGACGCCATCCGCGCTGGCCGCCGCTTCGAATCTCTTGACGACGATGACGCAAAACCTGGCGCCCATAAAATCCCATTCGTCGTTTCCGTTCAGCCTGCCGACCCTCATCGCGAGCGATACATCGCTCTTTTCGTGCGCGCCCTGCAAGCGGCTCTCGCAACTCTCGACGCGCGCGACGAACAGCGTCTCCGCCTTTATTATGCCAAGGAGCAAACTCTAGCTGAAATCGGTAAACAAGTTGGCGAACACGAGTCCAGCGTTTCGCGCAATCTCGATCGCATTCGCCTCGCTCTCCGTCGCACCATCGAAGAAACTCTCCGCAACGGCTGCCCTGCCGTCAACGGTTTCGCCGCCGAACTCGGCCTGAGCGATGCGCAAATCTCTCTTTGTTTTGAATACGCCTCCGCGGACGCCTCCTTCGATCTTGAAAGGCTCCTGGAACGCCGCACCCGTCCCACCCCCGCACCGGGGAGGTCCGGCCCATGAAACTCTCCTCCATCCACTATGAATGCAAGAACCCCGCCAACCTTCGTTCTAAGAAAGGAGAAGACCATGGCGCCTGACGATCGCGACCGAAACTTTGAAAAAGCGCTCGCCCGCCATCTGCGTTCCTCCGCGTCTCCGGACGGAGGCGCAAACGCGCTCGCTGGAGTGCCTGCCGAAAGCAAGGTAGAGCTTTGTCCCGATCCGGAAATTCTCGCGGCCTATCACGATGGCGCTCTCTCTTCCGAAGAACGTAATCTCTGGAAGCAGCATGTCGTAGGCTGCGAACGCTGCCAGCTTGTCCTCGCCCATCTCGAGACGCCTCTCGACATTCCTGTGAATCTGGAAACCAACGAGAATGTCGCAGTTCTGAAGCAACCTCTTTCCCTTGGTAAAACCGCTTCACCTGCGCACATCGCTCGTCCAAGTCCTGCTCACAGTTTGCGATGGCTGTGGCTCGTTCCTGTCGGCGCTATCGCCGCAACTCTGATCGTTTGGGTTTCCCTTAATGAACCGAAGCCTTTGCAGGTCGCTCCAACTCCGTCCGTCGAAGTAGCCGAAAATCGGCAGCCACAGAGCGTCGCGCCTCTCGCGAAATCCACGAGTGCCATCCCGAACGCAGACCGGCAGAATGAGCGCAAGGAGAAAGATCAGCCCGCCGCTCCATCCGATGCCGGCGCCGCCTCGGCAAGTCGTGATCTCGCTTCCAAATCGCCTCAGAACCAAGTCCTGCTAAGTCAACAACCCCCGTTTCAGGCTGCGGCGAAGCCCTCTCACGGACCTTTCTTGAGCCAGCAAAAACAAGAACAACAACAAACTATGCACGCCGTTCCTGGGGCCGCCGATGCCCTCTTTGGAAAGAAGCTAGACGCACAGGTTTCCCCCAGCGCGGGAGATAGGCTTGATGAAGTCCAGAGTTTGAAAGCTGCGCCGCCTCCGCCGCCCCCGGCTTCTGAACCCAGCTTCCTCGCGGATGGCAGCATTCCGCCGCCCGCCGCAGGCAAACCGGCTTCGCTCGGAGGCGCGGCAACGGCAGCTCCTCCACCGGTGCCCGCTCCTGCATCAAACGCCGCCGCAGCCAAAACAAACGCAGCGAGCGCGGATGCAATTTCAGCGGTGACAGAGTCCGTCGAAGTTTCCGCCGCTCCCCAATCCGCCCTCAATGGACGCGCCATGCTGCGCGCCGCCGCTCTTCAGAACCCCCACGTCTTCTGGGCTCCAGGTGAAAAGCAGGCCTGGCGCATCGGCCTAGCCGGCTCTCTCGAACATTCCAAGGACAAAGGTGTGAATTGGACGCCACAGATCAGCGGTGTCTACACCGATCTGCTCGCCGGCTCCGCTCCCTCAGCAAAAATCAGCTGGATTGTCGGTGCCTCCGGAACCATCCTGCGCACCACCGATGGCGGCACGCATTGGAGCAAGCTGGACTCGCCCGTCACAAACGATCTCACCGCCATTCGCGCCACCGATGCCATGCACGCGCAGGTCTGGTTTGTACCCGACCCGCAGACAGGTTTCATCAAGTCCTATCAAACCGCCGATGGCGGAGTGACCTGGTCCCCCGTTTCGAATCAGTAGTAACTGGCAAGCATTCGCTCTCACCTCTTGCAAGGAATTCTCGCCCCATCGTTCTAAGCTGGAAGCGAAATCTTGAATGAGGTGAACATCATGGGACTCCGTAAATCAAAAGTGCAGCGCCGCCTGCTTTGGATTCTATCCAGCACATCCGCATTGGTGGCTGCTGCCGCGCTCTTTTATCCCGCGAGTCGCAGGCAACATGTCTTTGCCGCGCAAGAGAAAGAAGCTCCTCGCGCTACCGGTTCCGATCAATCGACCAGCCTCAACGATCAGACCGATCTCAACATCACCGTCTACAATTCCAACATCGCTCTTGTGCGCGACGTTCGCAATCTCAGTTTGCCCAGCGGCGCGTTCCGCCTCAAGTTCATGGACATCGCCGCCACCGTCAATCCCGCCACAGTTCATTTCCGCTCTCTCACCGACCCCGAAAAACTCGGCGTCATCGAGCAAAACTACGAATACGATCTCCTCGAACCTGCCAAACTCCTCCACAAATACGTCGGCAAGGAAGTCACTCTCGTTCGCTCCTATCAAGACAACGGCACCACCAAGCACGAAGAAATCAAGGCTACGCTTCTTTCCGATAACAATGGCCAAGTTTGGAAAATCGGAAATGACATCGTCACCGGAGGCTACGCCGAGAGTTATCGCTTCCCGGACATTCCTGCAAATCTCTACGATCGCCCAACGCTCCTCATGTCTCTCGAGAATTCCGGTTCGCGCAAACAGCAGATCGAAGCTTCTTACCTCGCCAATAGCCTCTCCTGGAATTCCGACTATGTTTTGACGGTAGCACGCGACGACAAAGCCGCTGACCTCGACGGCTGGGTCACCCTGGTCAACAACAGCGGCACCGCTTTCCACAACGCCCGCCTACAGCTCGTCGCCGGTGACCTGAATCGCCTCCCGGCCAACGGTCGCGCCGATATGATGGAACTGCGAATGGCCCAAAAGTCTGTCGCTGCCGCTCCGCAATTCCAGCAGGAGAATTTCAGCGAATACCATCTCTACACGCTCGGCCGCCGCACCTCAGTCGAGGACAAAGAAACCAAACAGATCAGCCTTCTCGAAGGCACCGGCGTACCCGTCGAAAAAATCTTCGTCGTCAACGGCCAGAACTTCTACTACCGCAGCGCGCAAGCTCCCGGCCAGCCGCAAAAAGATCCGGTCAT
>DATEWL010000322.1:0-4745 GCA_035258025.1 Candidatus Acidiferrum sp.
CGGTGTAAGAACGGAAACAATCGAATACCACAAAACGGTGAGCGTGAGACCGTGCTTTGTTCCGATGCGATCCATCAACCTGCCGTTGAGAGTTTGTCCGATGGAATAGGCTACGCGGAACGCGATCACCAAATTCGCGTAGTCCGTGTTGGTCCAGTGGTAGTCCTGTTTGAGATAAGGAGCGAGCAGGGAAAGCGTTTGGCGATCGATGTAATTAATGACCGTTGAAGCGAATAAGATCGCCCCAATCCACCAACGGAGCGACGGAATGGCGCGGACGCCCTGAGAGCTTGGGTCTGGACTCCTTGCTTCTCCGTGAATGTCCATTAAGGAATAGTTTCCGTAGGACGTCGTTTCAAACGAATCAGAGAGTCTACAACATCACCGATGGCGGTGAAATTGGATTTGGATGCGCTACTTCTCTCTTTTCACGCGAGAGCTTTTTGGTATAGTGCCTCCCACGATGCCAGTGGAATCTTCGAACGCCTCCGCATCTCCCCTCGTTGCACTCACCGGAAATCAAATTCGCGGGTTCTGGGCCGCTTGGGGCGGATGGACTCTCGACGGCATGGATTCCTTCATCTATGCGCTCGTACTGTTGCCCTCGCTTCGTGAACTTCTTCCTCGTTCGGGCATCGCCGCAACCAAAGGCAATATCGGCTACTACGGTGGACTGCTTTTCGCGCTCTTCCTGGTTGGCTGGGGACTCGCATTCTTGTGGGGACCGGTGGGCGACAAGTTCGGCCGCGTTCGAACCCTGATGCTGACTATCGTTTGGTATTCGGTTTTTACGTTTCTCAGCGCTCTCGTCACCAGCGTTTGGCAGTTGGCGATTCTTCGCCTTCTCGCTGGAATTGGAATCGGCGGTGAGTGGGCCATGGGCGGCACGTTTGTCGCGGAAGAATGGCCGGAAAGCCGCCGCCGCGCTGGGGCGGGCTACATGCACACGGGCTATTACGTCGGGATATTTCTTGCCGCAATCGCCAACTACGCCATCGGCAGCCATTATGGTTGGCGCGCTATGTTCGCCGTCGGAGGTGTGCCGGCGCTTCTTTTGGCGTGCGTGCGTCATGGCGTCACGGAACCCTCGCGTTGGTCCGCCAAGGTAGAGGTCGTTCGGTCTTGGCAGATCTACCAGCCCTTCGCGGCGCTTTTTTCGCCCGCGTTGCGTCGCCGCACAATCTTGAACTCACTGTTCATGCTCGCATCGATCAGCGGTCTTTGGGCCGGAACGGTTTATGTTCCTGCAGCAGTAACTTCGCTTGCGGAAGCCGTAGGCCGTGTTGGACCGCAAGCCGCGCAGCTTGCTTCTCGCGCCACGATGCTGGTGGCGTTCGCCACCATTCTGGGATGTCTAGCGATGCCCTGGCTTGCGGAACGGCTTGGCCGTCGCGGCGCGTTGGGGTTTTACTTTACGCTGATGATGGTGTTCATCGCCCTAACGTTTGGAAAAGTTTTCTATCTCGGCCCAACCGCGCTTCCGTGGTTTTTTGTGTGCTTGTTTTTCCTCGGTTTGGGTGGCGCGAATTTTGCCGTCTACACATTATGGCTACCGGAGCAATACCCCACGGAATGCCGCGCAAGTGCTTTTGCCTTTTCCACGTCTTTTGCGCGTTTTGGCGGAGCAGCGATCACATTTCTAGTCGGAAGCGGCGTGCAGCGATATGGCTCGCTTGGGATTCCTGTGGCAGTCACTTCACTTGCATTTGCAGTTGGTCTTCTTTTAATCCCTTTTGGAGCCGAAACTCGTGGACAAATTTTGCCTGCCTAGCGCCAAAATGCGGCGGATTTCAATGGAAGGGAAGGGCGCAAGCTTTGATTACAATGAGAGGCAGTCCAGTTCAGCTGTGCAAAGGCTCAGCCCGTGCAAATAACGGACCTTGCCGTTAATTCGAAATCGAACGCACGCCACGCGGTGCTCGCCGGTTTTTTCGGCTGGACTCTCGACGCCTTCGACTTTTTTGTTGTTGTCTTCCTGTACGACACCCTTGCTCATCAATTCGGCGTATCCAAGAAAGACATCATCTTCACGACCTTTGCCACGCTCGCCATGCGTCCTGTGGGGGCAGTGATTTTCGGCTTGCTTTCCGATCGCTATGGCCGGCGCAAACCGCTGATGGCAAACGTCATCTATTTTTCGTTCATAGAGCTCTTATGCGGTTTTTCGCCCAACTACACTTTTTTTCTGGTCATGCGCGCCCTGTTTGGCATTGGCATGGGAGGGGAATGGGGCGTTGGCGCATCGCTCACGATGGAAGCCGCCCCGGTGCGCTGGCGCGGAATTCTTAGCGGAATTTTGCAGAGCGGCTATTCGATCGGCTATCTGCTCGCTGCGCTGGCGGCACGCTTTCTGCTCCCGGCCTGGGGGTGGCGGCCGATGTTTTGGATTGGCGCATTGCCCGCGCTGCTTGCGCTCTACATCCGTACGAAAGTTCCGGAGTCGGAAGCATGGAAGCAAAATCGCGCCGCCACCACGGCTGAGGTCCTGCGCACATTGATGCTCGACTGGAAACGCTTTCTCTACCTGGTCGTGCTTATGACTTTCATGATGTTCATGTCGCATGGTACGCAGGATCTGTACCCGGATTTCTTACACGAAGTGCATCGCCTCTCGGGGAAGGTAATCGCGAATATCGCAATCTTCTACAACATTGGTGCTGTCATCGGCGCAGTGATCTTCGGACACCTCTCGCAGGTCGCTGGCCGGCGCAAAAGCATGATCGCGGCATTGGGACTGTGTTTGGTCATCATTCCTCTGTGGGCGTTTGGCGGGAGTTTGGCTGTTCTCGTCATCGCTCCGTTCCTGATGCAAATGGGTGTGCAAGGCGCCTGGGGCGTAATCCCCGTACACCTGAACGAAATGTCCGCGGACGCGACACGCGGATTGATGCCTGGACTCACCTATCAGTTGGGGATTCTGTTCGCGGCACCCACAAATACGATCGAGTACGCTTTGCGCGACCGCGTCGGCTATCAGTGGGCCATCGCCGGTTTTGAGGTCGTGACCATCCTGACGCTCGCCGTTCTGCTACTGCTCGGGACAGAGCGCCACGGCCGAAGCTTTGTGCGGGATCCGCTCACAGAAACGGCCCCTGCTGCGGATTAATTTGCCTGGCGTATCCGACCCACCCGAGTTTGCTCGATAATCGAATTCATACTTGGCGTATGCGCGCGCTTCTAGTATTTTCCAATGCGCGAATCTTCATGCACAATGCAGGCAACGGAAGAGTCTCCGCTGAACGTCTGATATGACGGGAAAGTACGCCACCTACGATGAATGTTCGACAACTCTTTGATCTCACTGGACGCGTGGCCATCATCACCGGCGGTTCCATCGGCCTGGGCCGCCAAATGGCGGAGGGCCTGGCCGAAATGGGCGCCAACCTCGTGCTCTGCGCCCGCAAGAAAGAGCGTTGCGAGCAGGCTGCCACCGAATTGCAGAACCTCGGAGTGAAGACCCTGGCATTGGGTTGCGACGTGAAAAATCCCGCCGAAGTTCAAGCGGTGGTCGAAGCCACGATGTCTCAATTCGGACGCATCGATATTCTTATCAACAACGCTGGCACCTCGTGGGGCGCTCCCGTCGAAGAAATGCGCCTAGAACATTGGAACAAAGTGATTGAAACGAATCTGACGGGCACTTTTCTTTTTTCGCAAGCCGCCGGAAAGTTCATGGCCGCCCGGCGCCGCGGAAAAATCATCAATATCGCTTCTGTTGCGGGCATCCATGGAGCTCCACCGGAATTCCAGGCCATCGGCTACCACGCCAGCAAAGGCGGCGTCATTGCTTTCACCAAAGACCTGGCCTGCAAGTGGGGCATCCACAACATTCAGGTAAACTCGATTGCTCCGGGCTGGTTTCCTACGAACATGTCCCAAGTCGTGATAGAACGGAACAAGGAAGAATTCCTGAAGAAAATCCCGTTGCGGCGATTCGGCAATGACCACGACTTAAAGGGCGCGGCAGTTTTTCTCTCTTCCGACGCCTCCGATTACGTCACCGGGCATGTTCTTGTCGTCGATGGAGGACAAACCGCCTAAACGGCGCTGGATTCCAAATGAATATTCCACTCACACCACTTCGATGTTTGCGATATGCGGAAGAACAATTTCCGCGCAGAACCGCAGTCGTTTGCAGCGATCTGCGATTCACGTACGCAGAATTTGCGAAGCGTGCCGCCCTGCTAGCGGGCGCATTGCGGGCAGCGGGCGTGAAGCCCGGCGATCGCGTCGCCTTCCTCAGCATGAACTGCCATCGCTTACTCGAAGCCTACTACGGCGTTCTCGATGCCGGTGCGATTCTGCTCCCGCTAAATATCCGGCTGGCCCCGCATGAAATTGCTTTTATTTTGAACGACGCCGGAGCAAAAATTCTCTTTCTCGAAAAGGACTTTCTCCCCACAGTCGAATCCTTCCGGCAGAGTGCCACGACAGTAGAAACTTTCTTTCTTTTAGACGGCACGCCTCAGGCAGATTGGCTCGCGCCAAAAAGCTACGACGAACTACTTTCCGCCGCCACGCCCTACCGCACCGACATCATGGATGTCGACGAAAACGCCGTCTCCGAAATTTTCTACACCAGCGGTACCAGCGCTACGCCCAAAGGCGTGATGCTCACGCATCGCAATGTTTACATGCACGCTCTCTACGCCTGCCTCACCGACGATCCCACAGCCGATGCCGTTCAGCTCCACACTATTCCGCTTTTCCACGCAAATGGGTGGGGCACGCCGCACGCCTTGGCT
>DATEWL010000323.1:0-5062 GCA_035258025.1 Candidatus Acidiferrum sp.
CACCGATAAAATCTCGCTGCCAAACGAGCCCACTCTTCCGTCACCGGACATCATCGTCAACACCGGCGACAACGTGTACACCTATGGTTCGGAAGACAGCTATCGGGACTTTTTCTTCCCGGTTTATAACAGCGATCAAGACTCGAATGAGAGCGGCGCACCCATCCTCCGCCACAAATTATTTTTTCACGTAGACGGAAATCACGATCTCGGAAGCACCGGCGTGAACGCAAATCTCCTGGCCAGCGATTCGGCGCCGCTCTTTAGCGGTAATATCGGCGGCGGAGACGCGCTCTCCTACTTTACCGATTTTTATTTTCCGCAGAACGGGCCGCAGGGTTATGACATTCAATATGCCTGGAACGGCGACACCCCCTCCGCCACTGGCCTGCTCTTCAGCTATCTGGAAAAAAACTACACTTCGCCATCCGCGCTTCAGGCGTTCCGCGACTCTACAAAAGTGGATACCGGAAATGGCGTCAAGTCGCAGATCGATCATCAGAGCAACTATTCTTTCGACTACGGCAACGCGCACTTTCTCTATCTAGATGCCAACCCGCATCTCTTTAACGACAATCTCCCTGGTTCGAACGCTTTCAATGCCGCTCCGCCCGTCTTCACGGCCTATCCCTCGGGTCTGAAGGAGTGGATCATCAACGATTTGGATTCGAGCAAGCAGCTTTGGAAGATTGTGGTCTACCACCAGCCCGCGTTCACTTCCGGAGACGCTACGATCGTGAACAACCAGATGCGCGCCGTCGCCAAGCTTCTGGAGGATCACGGCGTGAGCTTGGTGTTCAACGGTCACGATCATAACTACCAGCGCAGCCTTCCCATTCGGTCTACGAGCCGCACTGCGGGCCCGGTAAGCACCACCGCGGGAACGCCGGCCGTTTACGTGGATAGCCTCTTCGACGGAACCACGCACACAGTTCCCGACGGCGTTCTTTACTTGGTGGAAGGCGCAGGCGGAAATCGCGACTTCGACGGCGATCTTGCTCCCCCGCGCGGTAGTGGCTTGGGCCTCGATCAGGAGGACTCAGCCACCGGGACGCATACCGACGAGCCGGGGCTGACAGTTCCGCAAGGTCCAGCTTCCTGGCTTGATACCAATCTGACGAATCCGGAAATGATCAACTTCCTGCCCAATGCCGGCGCGGGAGAAAAGATCACAGCAAAACTGAAAGCGAAGGTTTTTTCGTTCGGCGACGTGATCGTTGATCGCAACAAACTGACGCTCTATCAAATTACCGAACCGCTCCAGACTACATCATCGGCCACTTCCGCCGATCCCGCTCCGTATGGCACTGACATCAATGGGGTGCCGCTGAACGACCCGATTCCCGACACGGAAGTTGATCCCGCAACGGGACTCGTCGTCTCCTCCCCAGCTACTGGAACGTCGGCGCTGCTCGATAAGTGGACGGTCACCAAGCCGGAGATCGCCAACTCTGTGTCCGCGATACTTTCCGCCCCCGAACGCGTGCATCCGGGAGACGCGCTCACCTTTACCATGACCCTGCGAAACAATTCGCCGTACTCTCTGAATGGCACCCAGGTCAAACTGCTTCTGCCCCCCAATGTCACGTTTAGCGGAACCACGGGCGACACGACAACGGTGCAAGACAATGAAGTGGTCATCACTGTCGGCCGTTTGGCCACCGGCGCGGAACAAACCGTATCCATCAACACGACAGTTTCCTCGGATCGCCACGGAAGCCCCTTCGTGCAGGCGTTCGCAGTGGTTACGTCGGCCACCGCGCTACCTCTCACTACCAATCCCGTGGTAATCGCGGTTCGCCACTAGGGACCACACTTAGTGTTGTTCGAAGGCATGCGGCAGAATGGAAACGTCCTGCCGCATCACCTTTCGTATCCTGCGAGCTACCAAATCAAGCGAGTGCTTCTGCTGATCAGCACTCCTGCGTCAGCACGTGTCCTCGTCCTTCCAACCATAACTAACTGCATTGCAAACCACATTTCTTGGGAGTACGCTCGGGCGAGCCTTACCCCGCAGAGCTTCCGCATTCTTTCGCTCCGCGAGGCAGGACAATCTCCGGCCGTCGGGGTTCACGCACGTGAAGGAGGCCGTACCCCATGCCAATGGATAGCAAGGCAATCGTCCGTCGCCTCTACGAAGAAGTCTGGAATAAACGCAAGCTCGAACTGGTGAGCGATCTAATTTCCCCCAGCCACGCTCTCCACGACAACAATTCTTCCGGCTCCTCGGTTGGTCCCGAAGCCTACAGGGCTCAGATGGCAGTTTTCCTGGCAGCCTTCCCCGATCTGCGCTTCACTGTCGAGGACATTGTTGCCGAAAAGGACAAGGTCGCCGCTTCCTGGACCATTTCCGGCACTCATAAGGCGGAGTTCTGGGGAGTTCGTCCCACAAATAAGAAAATGTTCCTGGACGGCATCACCATCCATCACATCGCCAACGGAAAGATCATCGATTCCTACATCAGCTCGGACAATTTAGGGCTGATGCGTCAACTCGGCCTCGTTCCTGCTCGCCCGGAACGGAAGAGCGCCGCCCGCTGAACCATGTCCGCGTTTCGGCGGAGGATTCTGCTTAGCAGTCGACGAACTCGTGGCCCCCGCACAGCCGAAAAGATCCAGCGCCATGAATACAACCAGGAACCTTGGCACGGCCTCAAACCAACGCCGACTCCGGGCTAATTCTGCAACTCTCTCAAGGAGCTGCCCAATTCATTCCGAAGATGCGATGGTCACCACTTCTGCCCAACAGGCTGGCGTCCCCGCTCTCCTGCTTCTACTGGCCTCAGGTAAGGTTTCGGCACAGTCCCAGACCCTCGCCCGAAGAGAATCGATAAACGCGATGGGCATTGCCCCGGCTCTGTCCCTATGTTTTCGATTATAACTACAACAGCAAACCTGTACTTCCGGCCCATTTCGCCCGCCGGGATAACTTCTAAAATTGTTGTGTGACCAAACCTTCCAAGGGCGCCGCTGCGTTCTTTATTTGCTTCGGACTTATGTTCCTTGTTCCGGGGCTGCTTTCGCTGTTTACGTTTCTCGCGAATGCACACAACCCCGGAACCAGCGGCACCGTTGTCGGCGCCGCGATCGCGCTATTTATTTCCGCGATTGGCGGGGGATTTGTGCTTGTGGCATTTGGCGGGTATCGCAAGTTGAAGCAGCAGGCCGCGATCGAAGAGGCAAATCCTTCTTCGCCGTGGCTGTGGCGCACGGATTGGGCCAGCCGTCGAGCGGAAAGCCAAAACAAGAAAACCGAAATCACCGCCTGGGTAGTCTGCATCTTTTGCAATCTGGTGATGATTCCGGTAGCGGTCACGCTCGTCCCGCAACTTGCCCGCCGCAATGATCCTCGCGTCTTCTTGATTGTTGGTTTTTGCTCGATTGGCGTAATTCTTTTCGTGGTGGCATTGCGCGCCACTCTTCGGCATCGCCGTTTCGGCAACACCTATTTCGAGTTTGACTCGCTTCCGTTTTCGCCTGGCGGCCGGCTGGCGGGAAGGATTCATTTGAAGCTTGATGCCGACGCCGCACACGGCATCGACCTTCGCCTCTCCTGCGTGCGCAAGATGACCACGGGTTCGGGCGACAGCCGCTCGACGGTGCAGACCGTGCTCTGGCAGACGGAACAAAACGTCTCGTCAGGGGCAATGAGCATGGACCCATTTAGCCGGACGATTCCTGTGGATTTTGCAATTCCGTCTGATGCTTACGTCACCGATCACGACAATTCTTCCGACCAGGTTCTTTGGCTTCTTCACGCGCAAGCGGATATTCCCGGAATCGATTACTCCGACGATTTCGAATTACCTGTGTTTAAGACTTCGTTCTCCGCGGAACAGGCGCCCACAGATTCGTCGTCAGAAACTTCGGGCTCTGCAGCCGGAACATCCGACGATTCGAATGCCATCCCCCTGGCTGCGCCGGCGCATCCGAAAGTCATCATCTCCTCGCAAGACGGCGGCACGGAATTTTACTTTCCGGCTTTTCGTACTCCCTCTCGTGCGATCTTTCTTCTTATTTTCACGGCGATTTGGACGGGCGTCGTTTATTTTCTATTTCATTCGAAGGCTCCGTGGTTTTTCCCGATTATTTTCGGCTTGATGGATATATTCGTCATCCTTGGTCTCTTTCACGTGGCTATGGGAACCGCGCGAATCCGCGTGGGCAACGGAGCAATCGTTTCCACTACGCGCGTCCTCGGCGTCGGGTCCACAAAGCAGTTCCTGTTCTCCGAAGTTGATGCCATTGTGGCCGTCACAAGTGGACAGCAAGGTGGGACTCAAGGGAATTCGATGTATGCCATTCGCTTGCGCACAAAGAATGGCCGCCGCGTCACTCTCGCTGACGAAATCAGCAGCCGCCAGGAAGCGCGCTGGATCGTTTCGCAAATCGAAACTCTGGCAGGCCTGAAAATCGATACGCATGTCGAAATGGATTCAGCTTACGGCCCGCCGCGGCAGCCTGGCCAGCTAGTTTTCAGCAATTCGAGGCCCGGTTTTCTGGGACCCGGCGCCATGCGCGCTGGCTGGCAACAACCACGACCGCAATCACGCATGGCTACGGTGATTTCCTTCGCCTTCTTCGTCTTGTGCGTCGCTGGCATGTTTGCCTGGCAAGGTTGGCGATTCTCGACGTTCAAGGCTGCGGCAAGCGCCGCGCGGGCAAACAAAGCACGCGCGAACGGACCGCGTGTGGCCTCAACTGCGAACGCGGTTGCGTCGCACCGCATTGCAACAACGCCGATGACCGACGAAGATGCAGAGCGCGTGCTCGCTTTGCCTGCTCAAGCTCAGGCGGAAGAGTTGCTCGAGCGCGCCATAGGGCACGACCAGCGAGCTCTTGAATTGTTCGAACAGCTGGTCGAAAGCTGGGTGGGGCACATTCGTTTGACCGATCAAATGAAACAGCTGGAGCGCCGCTCGGAATTTTCGAGCGATTTGCGCGTGCGCTACGCGAACGCGGAGATTAATCTGACTTTGGATGGCTGGCAGAAGAATGAGCAAGCTGCGGAGATGCTGATCGATCGCGCGCACGCGGATCTGCACTACCGGCCCGCGGCCGT
>DATEWL010000324.1:0-2594 GCA_035258025.1 Candidatus Acidiferrum sp.
TGACTACGTCGCGCAAATCAATTGCCTCGAAAACATAGTGGAGGTACAACGCGGGCGTTAAGCGAATGCTGAAGAACATGAACAAGGCCCCGGCCAAAATGCCGCAGACATTCGCAACAACGCTGAGGCAAGGAACAGCAATTAAAGCAGCCAGATATTTGGGTGCGAGCACAAACTCTATAGGCTCGAGCGCCATGACGCGGAGGGAGTCGAGTTCCTCGGTCACTTTCATAGTCCCAATCTCGGCCGCGAAAGCGGAGCCGGATCGTCCACTTACGGCAATTGCCGTCATCAGCGGGCCGAGTTCGCGCGTGAAGCCGACTGCGACCAAGTCAACGACGTAGCGAAGCGCTCCAAAACGGCGCAGTTCCGACGCCCCTTGCATGGCAAAGATGAATCCAGTGCAAACGGCCATCAAAGAAACCATCGGAATCGCATCGACGCCGATTTCCAGCATCTGCCTTACAGCAGCCTTCCAGCGATAACGGTTCCCGACAAAAGGAAGCGCCTGCGCCATTGCCCTTACCGTAGCCCACCATTGAATGTTCAGACTTCCGACATAGTCGAGGTGTTCGATTGTTCTTTCGCCAACGTTTTCAAGAATGTTCGCCATCAAGACGCTCCATTTCCGCCTGAACTTTTGTCGAACAGTGCGAGCAACCCAGCAGACTCGAACAACTGGAGCACAGAACCATGCCCCTGCAAATGGAATCGAATCTCGCGATGCCTTGCCACTTTAAGAGCCTCGATCAATGTCGCAATTCCGGAGGCTTCAATGGACGTGACGTCAGATAAGTCCACGGTGACCGCGGGAGGGAGCGGATCGCTCGACAGGATGGCCTGCAAGCGATCCCGAACGTCCGGCGAGGAATCCACGTCAACGCGGCCTTTCAAGCGGACGACGGTGTTTGCGCCATTGTGATCCACTGCAATTTCGATAGTGCTGGTTGAACTGTCTCCACGTCGTTTCATGCAATAACCTCGTTGGCGCGGCTCGATCACCTCACTGCTGCCACCCTCCTCCTAGTGCCTCGTACAACTGCACGAGCGCCAACAATTCGTTCTGGCGCGCCTGCACGAGGGCAAGCTCGGCCGCGAAAGCGTTCGTTTCGTTCGTCAAGACTTCCAAGTAGCCCGTCACACCGCCCGTGTAGCGCATGTGGGAGAGGCGCGCCGCGTCCTGCGCGGACTCGAACAGAAGTTCTTCCTGTACGCGGAATTCGCGCGTTTTGCGGTACGCCACTAGCGCGTCGGAGACACTGCGAAATGCTCCCTGAATGGATTGTTGGTAAACCAGCAGCGCCGTTTGCTCCCGGGCCTCGGCCAAACGAACTCCAGAGCGGAGCCTGCCCCCTGTAAAGATGGGTTGTGCCAGCGATGCGCCGAAGCTCCACGCTCCCGCGGGCCCGGTGAACAAATTGCTCAAGGCAGAACTTTGAAACCCACAGGTGGCACTGAGCGAAATCTGCGGAAAATAAGCGGCGCGCGCAACTCCGATCTCGGCATTCGCCGCAATCAACTGCTCTTCTGCCTGTCGAATGTCAGGGCGGCGCTCAAGCAACGCCGAGGGAAGCCCTGAAGGAACTTCGGGGGGTTGGCGTTGTTCGGTAAGAGTCTGGCCTCGGGGGACATCACCGGGATTCTGACCGAGCAGAATGCTGAGAAAGTTTTCCTGTTGCGAGATCTGTTGTTCGAGGACTGGAATCTCTGCGCTCGCCGTGAAAACCAACTGCTCCGCCTGGCGAACATCCAGTAGAGAGGTCGCACCGCCATTTGCCAGAAGTTGCGTCAACCGCAGCGATTCTTTCCGCGAATCGAGCGTGCGCTTCGAGATCTCCAACTGCAGGTCCAGCGCCCGCAGTTGGAAGTATGCGCTGGCTACATTCGCCACGAGAGTCGAAACAACTTCCTGACGGGCCCATTCACTCGCAAGCAGATTGGCTCGCGCGGCTTCCGTGGCGCGGCGAAACTGACCCCAGAAATCAAGCGCCCAAGCGGCCGAAACATTCACTTGACCTGTGCTGGTTTCAAATTCTGGAACCAACTTAGATTGAGACGAACGGACATCGGCAATCGCCCCACCGCCACTCAGCGTTGGAAATTGATCGGCGCGTGTGATCCCGAGCTGCGCCTGAGCTTCGAGAACCCGAGACGCCGCTATACGCAAGTCGTAATTCTGTTTTAGTGCAGTGCGGATCAGCGTGCGAAGCTGTTCATCCTGAAATATGTCCCACCACTTTTCCTCCCCAAGCGGGACTATCTGTGGCGTCGTGTCTTGCGGTTGCGCTCCCTGGTCGGGAGCCTCTCCGCGGTATGAAACAGGCACCGCGACAGTAGGTCTCTTATATCTCGGACCCATAGTGCAGCCGGTAGTCAGAAGGGCGGCGACGCTCAGCAAGAGAATGTGAAGTTTCATGTCAATCACCCTCCGCTGGTGCGATTTTCGGAGCAGCCAAGGGGTCGGTCCGCTTGCCTGCGCCGGACCACTTCTCGACGAGGTAGAAGACGGCAGGGATAAAGAAAATACCGAGGAGGCTCGCAGCCAACATCCCGCCGATGACCGCCGTACCCATGATCTGGCGTGCCACGGCTCC
>DATEWL010000325.1:0-2618 GCA_035258025.1 Candidatus Acidiferrum sp.
GCGACCGAGACCGAACTGAAGGAAAAGAAGGCGCGTGTCGAAGACGCAATGCACGCCACCCGCGCGGCTGTCGAAGAAGGCATCGTTGCAGGCGGCGGTTCGGCCCTGCTCCGTTGCATCGCGGCAGTCGAGAAGCTCAAGCTGCACGATGACGAAGCCGTTGGCGCAGGCATCGTAAAGCGCGCTCTCGAGGAGCCCTCCCGCCAGATCGCACTCAACGCCGGTTTCGAAGGCGCTGTGGTGATCGGCAAGGTTCGCGACTCGAAGGACGAGAACTTCGGCTTCAACGCGGAGACCGGCGAGTACGGCGACATGGTCAAGATGGGCGTCATCGATCCAGCAAAAGTCACGCGTCTGGCGCTGCAAAACGCAGCTTCCATCGCGGGCCTCATGCTCACGACCGAAGCCCTCATCGCTGAAATCAAGGAAGAAAAGGCTGCAGCTGCTGGTGGCGGCGGCGCCCCCGGCGCAGGCGGCATGGGCGGCATGTACTAAAATCCCTGATCTAAAGGACTCGGAAGCTTTTCCAGCACGTCCAAACCTCAATCCAAAGGGCGTCCTAGCCACAAGCCAGGACGCCCTTTTTGTTTTCTCCGCCTCTCTTCGCGTTACCATCTGGAGTCTTGCGCGGGTCCGTGTAGAATCCTGCTATCAGATGTCATCTCAAACTCCCAACGTCTCGGCGACTAGACTTTGGCCGCGTCGCCATCCCATCACTTGCTACTTCGGATTGACGTTTTTCCTATCCTGGCTCGGCGCCTTTTTAGTCGCCGCTCCTCATCTTCTCCGAGGCCAGCCTCTCCCAAAATTGACTGGCATCTTGATGTTCCCCGCAATGCTTGTAGGTCCCAGCCTCGCAGGCATTCTCCTCACTCGCTTTTTCGACGGTCCCGCCGGTCTCCACAATCTCTTTTCTCGCATGCGCCGCTTTCGCTTTCGCGCGCGCTGGTACGCTGCCCTCTTGATTCCCCCGGCCGTGATCCTCTGCATTCTCCTCCTGCTGAAAACCTTCGTTTCTCCCATTTACTCGCCCAATCATTTCTGGCTAGGCATGGCCTTCGGAATCCCCGCCGGCTTCTTCGAAGAAATCGGCTGGACCGGTTTTGCCTTCCCCAAAATATGCGTTAGACTCCCGCCTCTGCGCGCCGCGATTCTCCTCGGCCTCCTCTGGGGCCTCTGGCACGTCCCCGTGATCAACTTTCTCGGCACCACCGTCCCCCACGGGCGTTACTGGCTGCACTTCTTTCTCGCCTTCACCGCCGCCATGACCGCTATGCGCGTCCTAATCTCCTGGCTTTATTCACACACCAAAAGCGTCCTCCTCGCGCAGCTTATGCATGTCTTCTCAACAGGTTCGCTCGTCGTCTTCAGTCCGCCAGCAGTTAACGCAGCCCAGGAGGCCTCCTGGTATGCCGCCTATGCCGCCATCCTCTGGCTTTTGGTCGCTGTGCTAGCTATTTGGCTGCCCGGCTTCCCGGCTACCCCCGTTCGCTTTCATGATCTCTGGCTTCCTTGCCTCCCTCCCCCCTCCTCCGCTAAACTCAGCGAGCCTTGCCACAGACTCTTCAGGGGAGAGTCACGACATGCCAGGACTTTTGCAGCGGCTCATGCCGCGCGAAGAGGGTTTTTTCGACCTTTTCGCCCAGCAAGCCGAGAATATCCACAACGGGGCGGAAGCCCTCCTCAAAATGCTTTCGCACTATACGGGCGTTCCCGAGCAAGTGCAGATCGTCAAGGCCAT
The DNA here is from genome assembly GCA_035258025.1 of Candidatus Acidiferrum sp. GTDB lineage: Bacteria > Acidobacteriota > Terriglobia > Acidiferrales > UBA7541 > Acidiferrum. Next base: position 1,742 of record DATEWL010000325.1, read on the forward strand.
CGAGCACGAAGGCGACGAAATCGCTCACCACCTCCTGATCAAGCTCAACCAGACTTTCATCACCCCTTTTGACCGCGAAGATATCCACACGCTCTGCAACCAGCTCGACGACGTCATCGACCTGATCGACGCCGCCGCCAGCCGCTTCGTCCTTTACCGGGTCGACGCCATCCGCGAAGGCACCGTGGACCTCGTCAAAGTCCTCGTTTCGGCCACCGTCGAAGTCACCGCTGCCGTCAAAGCACTGGGCACTCCCGAAAAAGCCCTCAAGCATTGCATCGAGATCAACCGCTACGAAAATGAAAGTGACCGCATCTGCCGCACTCTTATCGCCCAGCTTTTCGACGAGGAAAAAGACTCCGTCCAGATCATCAAGTGGAAAGAAATCTTTGAAGTCATCGAAACCGCCGTGGATAAATGCGAAGACGTCGCCAACGTAATTGAAGGCGTCATCATCAAGAGCGCTTGATTCGCCGATGACCAGCTTTTCACTCCTGATTGTCGTCATCTCTCTCACTCTGGCCTTCGAGTTTTCCAATGGCTGGCATGACGCCGCCAATTCCATCGCAACCGTCGTCTCCACGCGCGTCCTAACGCCGTTGCGGGCCGTCGCCTGGGCGGCCTTTTGGAACTTCATCGCCGCCTTCGTGTTCGGCACCGCCGTCGCCGCCACCATCGGCAAAGGCATGATTCACATCGAGCTGATCAATCAGCAAGTCCTCCTCTCCGGCCTTCTCGGGGCCATTTCCTGGAACCTGATTACCCTCGTTCTCGGTCTTCCCACCAGTTCTTCCCACGCTCTCATCGGAGGTTATGGCGGCGCCGCCGTCGCCTACGCCGGCTTCAAAGCGCTGATCCTCGGTGGATGGGTTAAGCC
>DATEWL010000326.1:0-10591 GCA_035258025.1 Candidatus Acidiferrum sp.
CCTTCAAACAGGATGCCCACTTGATTCTCGGTGGCCATGCCGACCCGCGCGGCACCCCAGAGTTCAATAAGGGCCTGACAGAGCGCCGCGTGGGGCGCACTAAGAGTTTCCTGGTGCAGCGTGGTGTTCCTGCGGACCACATCGACACACGCGCTTACGGCGAAGAGGATCAGCTGACCACCGAACAAACGAAAGAACAAATTGCGCAGAATCCCGACATCACTCCAGAAGAGCGCCAGCTAATGCTGAGCAAACTGTCTGTCCTGGTCTTGGCTAACAATCGCCGAGTGGACGTCACTTTGAGTACCACTGGACAACAGTCCGTTCGACGCTATCCGTTTAACGCGAAAGATTTCCTGGCTCTCGTAAGCACCAAGGGCGGGGAATCCGACCATACGGCAAAGCCAGCACCCAAAAAGAAACCCAATTAGTGGCAAGTCAGGCGGATGGTCCCACATGAAACACAATGTGGGACCATCCGCCTTATCATATCCAACAAGGCTGCCGAGTCGGCCTGAATCCGCGACCCAAGTGGGCCCAGATTCTTGGCGCTCATTCAATTCTCATACGCTTTGGCCCGCCTTCAGCGCTACTTCTTCGGAGGATCCTTCAAAACCGGGTGGGCAAACTCGGTAGCGAGCTCATTCCATGCCTCTAGCATTTCGATCCCGAGCGGCGCCGCTTCCTCAGACTTCAGGTCACCACCGTCGCGGACATACTCTTCCGCTTTGATCCTGGCAGCGTGGGCGCGGTTGACCTTTGTCAGAAACTCTTCCTTGTTCGTCGCCATAAATGTGCCTCCTAAGCCCTGAGTGATGATGTACCCCGGAGAATAAGGCCGAGTTGAACGGTGCCTCCCGGTCGACCTGCCGGTGTGGCATCTACCTGAGCCGTTCGCCCAATGTCTCCTCGATTGTGACTGCCGAGCGGTGCCGATGCCTTCGTGAGGCTGTCGGCGAGATTACTAGCTCGTTCCCGCTGTTTACTCGAAAAGAGTTTTCTTCCGACACTCTCCGAACCTTCGGTCGTCGGACTCTAGTAGCAAGAAGGCTTCCACTTCCCGGCATATTGGCCAGTGCCGTTTTGGAACGTACTGGCCTTTAGTCCATCTGATGGGACGGCTCCTCGCTCGGTAAGCTTCTTGAGGGCTCGGTGTGTGGCCGGGCCGAGGAGGGGCCGATGTTGCGCAATCGATTGCTTATTGGGTTGGGGGCATGTCTTCTGGCGGCGTCTGGAGCCTGGGCAGACGAAATCGGGTACGTCGACTGCTCGAGAAATGCGGACGCGACGCAGGTTTTTGGCAAGCCCCGGAGATCTCAGGACGTCGTGGCCTCTTTGCCTTGCGGCGAGCGGTTTACGATTTTGGTTTATGGGTTTTACTTCTCGCGGATTCAGACGAGAGACGGGCAGGTGGGGTACATCTATTCGAGTTTGATCGCCCAGGATCGCGGAGCCACTTCCTTGCAGCCAGCGGCATCGAAACAACAAACGGGACCGCAGACTCCGTCATTGCAGGCGACTTCGGAGAAAACAAAGATTCCGCGCGCGACTCCGTTCGACGCGCAGCCTAGAGCGGCTACAGCTGGCCAGCCACAGGCAGCGCCTTCGGCGGCACCGGAACAAGCGGCAGCGGTGCCAGCGACAGCCCTGCAAGCGGGCTCGTCGCAATCGCCTGCAGTCGAAGTGGCTGCGCCTACAGCGCCGGCATCCGCTTCTAGCTCAATTAGTTCAAACGGTGTAGGAAGGGCTGCTCCCGTCGCACAGGTAGTTTCCAATACGGCGGCGGAGGCTCAGCCTGCGGCTGCCCAGCCGACGGGCTCCCAGCCAGCTTCGGCCGAACCTCCGGCGGCACCAGCGCCTGTGTTTACCGCACCACCGACGGCGCCGCCAACACCGAATGCGGATATGGCGGATACGCCTGCTGCCACGACGCAGCCTAGTTCGAATGCGGCAGCGGAGGTTCAGCCTGAGCCGGCTCAGCCAACACCTGCACAGCCCGCACCCGCGGCAGCGGCGCCAGCTCAACCAGCCCCAGCCCAACCGGCAGCGCCAGCCATTCGCCCTGCGGACATGAAAGATAGCTGGGAGAAACCACGCCCGAGCGTTCGCGCGGCTCCTCTGTTAGAACTCTATGGCGGCTTCGCGTTTTCACGGATGGGTGGTACAGGATTCGGGACCAATTCGATCGGAGGGCTGGGGTCAGTTGGATGGAATGCGAGGTCGTGGTTACAGATCCTCGCGGACAGTAGCTACAACTTCGAAACGGTGAGCGGCACCAAGAATGTGCTCTATGGAAATCACTATGGGCCCCGCTTCTTCTACCGTACGCGAAATCGATGGGGCATCACTCCGTTTGGCGAAGCGCTGGTTGGTGGATCGGACCTAAAAACCACCGTCAGCGGGAGCGGGGGTTACACCTCATCCACGGGAAGCACTCTTTCCTATAAGGTGGGAGGCGGAGTGGACATCCATCCAACGCGCTCGCACCGCTGGGACATACGTTTGATCGATGTGGACTACTACAAGACGTCTTTCGTGACGAATACCCATCAGACCAACTACTGGATTTCCACCGGAGTTGTGTTGCGCCTGTTTGGAGGGGGAGACGAGTAGTGCCGAGGCGTGCCTTCCTAATCACATCAAGGCATACGCCAGCCAAAATGAAGTGCATGGTGCAGGCGCGAAGCCTTGGCTACTATCGCGAAACATGGGTTGAAAAGAGACTGGAAACCAACCAGCGAATTGGTTACAAGTGAAATCAGGTCGGAATGGGCTGATGCGGCGGGCGTGTAGCCGAGAAAGTTCGTGAGGTCCGTAGGAGGCGGCGTGAAAAGGACATTTGTGCTTCTGGCAGCGCTAGTGTTGGCGGGAATTCCAGCCGCGGCGAAGGAGCCTCAGGCGGGGACTATTATTTCGGAGAGTTCGGTGGCCTGCGGTTCGCACGTAAAGAACAAGAAAGAAACCGCGGAAGTGCTGTGCCAGGAGTATGTCGTTCGAACAGAGACAACGGAGTATCACGTCCGGCAGGAGAAGCCTGCGGATAAGGCATTGATTCCCGTGAACACAGGTGTCGAGTTCACGCTGGAAAAAGATAAGATGAAGTTCAAAGCGAACGGAAAGAAATACGAATACATCGTCGTTTCCGAAACGGCTGCGCCTGCGACTGCAGCTGCAGCGACACCAAAGCCCTAAGTGCAGTCACCTACTCACTTAAATTGAAGTTCAAATTTCCAGGATGACCGGCAGGATTAGCGGTCGCTTGGACGTTTGTTTATTGATGTAGCGCTTCAGGTCGACACGGATTTTTTCTTTGATTACGCCCCAGTCGGATTTTTCTTCAGCGTTGGATTGCTCGACTGTTTTCATGATGACTTCGCGGGCCCCGGCGATTAATTCCTGGCCGTTGTCGCTGAAGAGGCCGCGCGTGACGATTTCCGGCTGGGATTCCATTTTGCCGGTGTGTTTATCGATCGCGATGATCGGAACCACCACGCCATCTTCGGAAAGATGCTTACGATCGCGGATGACCACGTCTTCGATTTCTTCCAGGGAGCCGGAATCGACGCAGACACGGCCTGCCGTTACTGGATCGCGCCGCCGAACTCCATCCGCCGTAAATTCGATGCATTTGCCGTTTTCGAGAAGCAAGATTTCTCCGGAAACGCAGCCGAGCTGATGGGCGAGAGCGGCATGGCGGAAGAGGTGGCGGTATTCGCCGTGAACGGGGATGAAGTATTTCGGTTTGACGAGTTGGAGAACCAGTTTTTGCTCTTCCTGGCTAGCATGACCCGAAACGTGAATCGTGCCGGCGGAATTGTCGTAATAGACGAGGGCGCGGCGGCGGAACATGTGGTCAAGCATTCGAAAGATGGCTTTTTCGTTGCCCGGAATAATGCGCGCGGAAAGGATGACGCTGTCGTTCTCGTCAACGGTAACGAAGCGGTGATTATCGACGGCGATGCGCGAAAGGGAAGACATCGGTTCGGCTTGGCTGCCGCTGGCGAGAATGACGATGCGCTTGGGATCGAAGTTGCGAATATCTTGCGGGCGGACGACCATGCCGTCGGGAATGCGCAAGTAATTCATGGAATGCGCGATTTCGACGTTGTCCACCATGCTGCGGCCGACAAAGGCCACCTTGCGTCCGACACGGCCGGCGATGTCGATGATTTGCTGGATTCGGTGGATCGAAGACGCGAAGCAAGAAAGGATGACGCGACGCGGTGCGGACCGGCAGAGCTCTTCGATGCGCGGGACGATGGCGCGCTCGGAGGGAGTGAAGCCCGGGCGCTCGACGTTTGTCGAGTCGCTGAAAAGTGCGAGCACACCTTCGCTGCCATAGCGGGCGAAGGTGTGGAGATCGAAGGGAGCGCCGTCGACAGGAGTTTGGTCGATCTTGAAGTCGCCGGTGTGAATGATTACGCCAAGCGGAGTGCGGACGGCGAGGGCGACGCAGTCGATGGTGCTGTGGGTGACGTTGATGAACTCGATTTCGTAGGGCCCGATTTCCACGAGGCGGCCGGGGAGGACTTCTCGAAGGGTGGTGGAGGCGAGGAGGCCGGCTTCTTCCAAACGTTTTTTTACAAGCGCCAAAGTGAAGCGCGTGCCGTACACGGGGACGTTCAGGTCTCGCAAAATATACGGGAGCGCGCCGATGTGATCTTCGTGGCCGTGGGTTAGGACGATGGCGCGGACGTGCTGGCGATTTTGCTTGAGATAGGTGATGTCGGGGATGACGAGGTCGACGCCGAGGAGTTCGGATTCGGGGAACATCATGCCCGAGTCGATGACGAGGATGTCGTCACCGAGACGAAGGACCATCATGTTCATTCCGAATTCGCCGAGACCGCCGAGAGGTATCGCTAGTAGGGACTGCGTAGACTTACTCAAAGAAAGGTTATCTCCGTGATGTGCATAGGAATCGTATCATAGTGGGATGATGGGCGCGCGTTGCGGCCGTGATGCGTGTGGGTGTCTCTTTTTGTACAGGCGAATCGCGCACCAGTCGGCTCCAACGCGGAGAGGCCGTTTGGACGCGTGACTAACGATCGCCGCCGCTGAAGAGATGGGCGATCAAAACGAGCAGAACGGCGCCGACGGTAGCTGCGGCGAGAGAATAAAGGAAGCCGCCGCCCCAGATGCCCAGGCGCATGAAAATCCAGCCACCAATGAACGAGCCTACGATACCGAGAATGATGTCCGTGATGCAGCCGAAGCCGCGGCCGCGCGAGATTTTTCCGGCAAGCCATCCGGCGATGAGGCCGATAATGATCCAGCCCCAGAATCCACTGGGGAGGTAGACCGAAATACCCTTTGTCTCGAACAAGGCGCTAAAAAATGTAGCGGACATTCAGCCTCCAAGAAAAAATCTCATTCGCATCTGGGCTTGTAGTGCGTAGGAGTCTATCAGATGGGTTGCTGTTGCGTCATGCAGTGCAGGGTGCCGAGGCCGAGGACTAGGTCGCGGCACGCGATGCCGATGATCTCGCGATCGGGGAAGAGCTTGGCTAGCGTGTTTAAGGCGACTTGATCGTTTGAATCGTTGAACGTGGGGACGATTACGATTTTGTTGGCGATGTAAAAATTGGCGTAGCTGGCGGGGAGGCGTTGGCCATCGAAATAGACTGGAGCCGGCATGGGGAGCGTTTCGACTCGTAAGGGATGCCCGTCTTGATCTTTCATATTCTTTAGCAGGGCTAGATTTTCTTGGAGTGCAGCGTAGTTCGCGTCGTTCGAATTGTCTTCGACCACTGTAACTACGGTCGTGGGATCGACAAATCTCGCCAAATCGTCGACATGGCCATGGGTATCGTCGCCAGCGATTCCGTTTTTCAGCCAAAGAACATTTGTGATGCCGAGATGGTTTTTGAAGACCTGGGCGTAGTCTTCGCGGGTAAAGCCGGGATTGCGTTCTTGGGTTTTGCTGAGAAGACATTCTTCCGTTGTGAGCAGCGTGCCGCGACCGTTGACGTCGATGCTGCCGCCTTCGAGGACTACTCCCCTTCCTTTGTGCTCCGGTTGCCAGACACGCCGCTTCAGCTTTTTGTTGGCTGCAGAGACGACCACGGCATCTCTTTTGTGATTGTCGTACTTGGCCCAGCCGTTGAACCGCCAATGAGTGTAAGCGACTTCGCCGGAAGAATTCGTCACGCAGATGGGGCCGGAGTCGCGCATCCAGCCGCGATCTGTGGGGATGCGGAAGAAATCGACGGCCGCGAGATTGGCGCCGGACTTTTTCAGGATCGTGCGGACGCGCGATTCGGCTTCCTTATTTTCGACCAAGAGATAGACACGCTCGACTCGTGAGAGATGGCGGACGATTTCGGCGAAGGCCCAGGGGATTGGCGCAAATTTGCCAGGCCAATCAGTTAGTTCGTGGGGCCAGCCTAGCCAGGTGGCTGCGTGTTGGCCCCATTCGGCGGGCATGCGGAAGCCCTGGGAGTGCGGTGTGGATTCGTTTTGCAGTGTGCGCATACGTTTGGATTTGGACTAAGTTTTTTTAACACAGAGATCACAGAGAGCCAGAGAAGAATCGATCATTCGCCGAGCCAGCGATTGAGGATGGGTTGATAGGCGTCGATGCGGCGGTCGCGCAGGAAGGGCCAGTTGCGTCGGGTCTCTTCACTTTGCGCGGGGTCGCATTCGACTACCAGGATTTCTTCTTTGTCGCTGGCGGCTTCGGAGAGAACGCGGCCGAACGGGTCAGCGACGAAGGAATTTCCCCAGAACTCGAGGCCGGCATCGCCTTTTTCCGGTTTGCCTTCGTAGCCGACACGGTTGACGACCGCGACGTAAACGCCGTTGGCGATAGCGTGGGCGCGCTGGATGGTGCGCCATGCATCGAGTTGAGCCGCGCCGAATTGGGCTTTTTCGTGAGGATGCCAGCCGATGCTTGTGGGATAAAAAATCACCTGAGCGCCTTGGAGCGCCGTGAGGCGCGAACCCTCCGGATACCACTGATCCCAGCAAATTTGAACGCCGATACGTCCGTAAGTAGTATCGAAATTCGGGAAACCGAGGTCGCCTGGCGTGAAATAAAACTTTTCGTAGTAGAGGGGATCGTCCGGAATGTGCATCTTGCGGTATTTGCCGAGAAGAGAGCCGTCGGCGTCGAGAACGGCGCAAGTGTTGTGATAAACACCGGCAGCGCGGCGCTCGAAAAGGGAAACGACGAGAACGACTTTTAGTTCCTTTGCGATTTTCGCGAATGCATCGGTCGCGGGGCCAGGAACTGGTTCGGCGAGATTGAAAAGATCAGGGTCTTCGGTGCGGCAGAAATACTCGCCGCGAAAAAGTTCGTCCATGCAAATGATTTGCGCGCCGCGCGCGGAGGCTTCGCGGATTTTCTCGACGGCGCGAGAAAGGTTTTCTTCGGCATTCGCGGTGCTGCGCATCTGTAAAAGGCCGATTGTGAATTTCTTTGTCATAAAATTTAGTTTATCATGCTCGTAGAAACATTTTTTGCAGCGTTTTGTTCTTTCCTTCGGGGCGCATTTGTAATATCAATCGTTACGAAATTTTGAATATTGGGACTTGGTGTGAAGTTCTGAAACGAAAGCGCGAGAGAGTTCGAGGAGAGCAGATGGCAAAGCGGCACGAAAAGACGGTCACGGGGCGCGTACTGCACGATCCGGTGAAGGATAAGTTGCGGCCGATGTTTCCGATTGATCTGTCGAAGTGTCGCACCATCGACGAGTTGGTTCGTGCCATGGGCAATACGGCGTTCACTGGCCGGCAAATCGGGGATGCGGCCGACGTTCTGGAAACGATGGCGCGCGACAAGGATTGTTTCGTGGTGATGACGCTCTCCGGCGCGCTGACGGTAGCAAAGATGGGTTTCATTTTTTGCGATTTGATTGAGAGTGGGTTGGTCAAGGCCGTCGTTTCAACTGGCGCTCTGATGGCTCACGGACTTGTCGAGGCGACGGGGCACTCGCATTTCCGCTACGACCCGAAAATGGATGACAAGGAGCTGTTTCACGCGGGATACAACCGCGTTTACGATTCGCTCGAGCCGGAAGTGAATCTGGATCACGTGGAAGAAGTGATGGACGACGTGCTCTCGAATTGGGACGCCGAGGAAGTTGCCTGCAGTTGGAAGATTCACCGTAAGATTGGCGAAACCCTTCACAAACAAGGGGCAGGACGGGGAATTCTGAAATCGGCTTACGAGCACAATGTGCCGGTTTTCGTCCCGGCGTTCAGCGATTCGGAATTGGGCATTGATTTTGCGCTGCAAAAGATCGCGCGACAGAGAGAAAACAAGCCGCTGCTGCGGTTCGATCCGTTCGAGGATTTCGAGAAATTTGCGGATACGATGCTGGCGACGAAGCGTATGGGTCTTTTTACGGTTGGAGGAGGCGTGCCGCGAAATTGGTCGCAACAATTCGGAGTGTACGCTGAGCTTTTGGCGCGGCGCGGTTACAAGAAAATTCCGCTGAAACGCTACAACTACGGCGTGCGGATTTGCCCGGAGCCGGTACATTGGGGGGGGTTGAGCGGGAGCACGTATACGGAGGCAGTGTCGTGGGGGAAATTTGTGCCACCGGAGGAAGGCGGGAAATTCGCGGAAGTGTTTGATGATGCGACAGTGGCGTTGCCGCTGATCGTGGGCGCAGTGCTGGACCGCATTGGGTATTTCAAGCGCGAAAAATAGTGATGGCGGTGGGGAAATCGATGGGCGTGGAAGGACCGCATTACGCGCCGCATTGAGTTGAAGTTGGTGGGCGAGATTGATGCGGAAGTGAAGAAGTGGCTTAGAACCGCGTACGGACTGGATGCAAAATAAAAGACGAGCCAAGCTCCGCCCTTACAAATACCTCCGAGGAGCAAAAGATAGGTGAGTCAGTCGTCTTCGCCGATGAGGATGGCAGCGCCGAGGACGGTGGTCCAGAGGCCGCGTTTGTCGCCGACGGCGGATTGGGTGACGTTCATGGTGCGAACGATTTTGTTGGAGATGCGGTAAACTTCTTTTTTTTCGTCGAAGCTCAAATCCGGATCAAATTCCACGTTCAGGGTAGTGGCGAGCATTTCCGCGGCGAGTTCTTCGGCGTATTCGCCGGCGACTTCTTCGGTTTCGCCGAACGAGTGATGCTCGGAGAGGTAGCCATACATCAATTTATCGCTCGGAAGTGCGAGACCGATGCTGGCGGCGATGAGGCGGTGCGCTTCCTTGGTGGAATTTTCGCTGATGACGGTAAAAGCGACCTGGCCGGGTTTAATGTGCTTCAATCCTTCGCTGCGGGAAATCAGTTTACAGTTCGGCGGGAAGATCGAGGAGACGCGCACGATATTACACGCGGCAATGCCTGCATTGCGCAGGGCGAGCTCAAAGCTCGAAAGTCTTTCGCGATGTTTTCCGACGCCTTTGGTGAGGAAGATCTTCTTAGCGACGAACGCCATGGTGCCGGGTTGTGGTGCCTCCGTGAGTAGAGTAACGGCGGAAAAATTTCCGCTGTGGAAAAATAACAAGAAGGTATTGCAGTGTCAAACGAATTCGCGGAATCTTTGCGGGGCGAGAGAGCAAAAATGAATGAATTGTGACAAGAGCGCGGAATGCGCTCAGGAATCGCCGGCGATGTGCTGAAGCAACTTACCAAGAGGTTTGCAGAGCGCGAGGACCTTGCCTAAATCGTCGGCGCTGAAGTCCGGCCCGGCCACTGAGGGATTTGCTCCTTTGCGGCTGACCTGGATGACGCCCAAGACCTTGTCGCCGGAAAGGATCGGAGCGCTGATCAGCTTCTGGATTATTTCGGAGCTTTCGCCGCCGATTTTTACGCCCTCGAAAACAGTGGCGTGACGGACACCCGCAAAATTGTTGATGATATCCGGACGGCTCTCGCGAGCCGTGCGGGCGGCAATGGCAGAGGTGCTGGAAAGCGGAATAAAACCGACCTGTTTCAGCGATTCCGGGACAAGAAAGTGCAGGTGGCGCCAGCGTGTAGAAACTCCCATGAGGGCGACCTCGTCGGATTTTACGCCGAGATTCTTCGCGATGCGTTCCGCGATGCCGGGCAAGGAGATTTGGGAAAGGGCGGTCGCGTCCGATTCGACAGCACTTGCGATGCGTTCTAGCTCCGAAACAAGGCTGAGGCTCATGGTCATGGAATATCCGTTGGACACGCGAAGGCTGCCAGGCGGGAGGAGCCGGGCGGATACCATCCGTCGTATTCTCATTTAAGCGACAAAGGCTGCACGACGCAACGAATTTTCGAGTGGTGCGTGTCCGAGAGAAGAATAGGCTGGCTTGCATCGCCGTTTTCAACTCCCTATACTGAATAGGCCGCGACTTTTCAGCGCCCTTTAGTATCTCAAGCGGCGGAGAGGGCATGTCCGCAACGGCAACTCAGCCTGAAACCGACTATCTTCTTCGCAAGCTTCATTCTTTAACCGGTATTATCCCCGTTGGTGCATTCCTTGCGGAACATTTCTGGTCGAATAGCTATGCACTCGTGAGCCGATCGCAATACGACGCGAAATCGCAAGAACTGCAGACGATTCCGTTCCGCTTGGCGGTGGAATGGCTGTTTATTTTCTTGCCGATGCTCTATCACGGCGGATATGGGATCTATATTTGGTTGCGCGGGAAGTC
>DATEWL010000327.1:0-8238 GCA_035258025.1 Candidatus Acidiferrum sp.
CGTCGATCCAATCGTCGCGTTGCGCCATGAATGATTGGATGAAATGAGACAGATCTCTCAAGTTTGGCAATTAGTTCGATGTAACCTAGATCGGCCCTACTTTGATCGACCGAATTTGGATCGAAAGGCTCAAGCTTGAGACGCATTCGTGCATGGTTCTTCCGCATGGCTGGCCTATTCCGCGAAGAAAAGCGCGACCGCGAACTCGCCGCCGAGATGGAGAGCCATCTTCTAATGCACATCGACGACAATCTGCTTGCCGGCATGACCGCAGAAGAGGCGCGTCGGCAAGCGCAGATGAAACTCGGCGGCATCGAACAAACCAAGGAAGCGTATCGGGAACGAAGGGGGTTGCCCATGCTCGAAACATTCCTCCAGGATCTCCGCTTCGCTGCTCGCATGTTGCGCAAGAACCTAGGCATCACAGTCATCGTCGTGCTCACTCTCGCCCTCGGCGTTGGCGCAAATACCGCGATCTTCGGCCTGGTGAATGGCCTCTTGCTGCAGCGTCTGCCGGTGCCCGCCGCCGAACAAATCGCCGCTCTGGTGATTCAGTCTGGTGATTCCTCTCTCGGAGCGCTCGGTTTTTCCTATCCGCAATTCGTCGAGTTCCGCGAACAAACCGCGCCCTTCTGCGAAGTCTTCGGCCAAGCTCTTGGCCGCGTCAATCTCACCGCCGACGCGCATACCGATTTGCTCGCAGTCAGTGGCGTCAGCCGCAACTATTTTTCGACCCTCGGATTGAGACCCGCTCTCGGCCGCCTCATCCTTCCAGGCGAAGGCGAGCATCCGGGCGAGCCGGCGATTGTCGTTCTCGGCTACTCTTTCTGGCAAAAAAGATTCGGCGGCGACCCGGGTGTGATCGGCAAGCAGGTTCGCGTCGAAGGCAAGCCAGCAACGATTGTCGGCGTCGCGCCCAAGGAATTTCGGGGACAGTTCGCTGGTATTGAACTGGATGCCTACCTGCCGCTCAGCACGGGATTTCCTGATGCATCGCACGGCAGTTTCTGGAGTAACCGCGATCAACACAGCATGCTCTCCCTCGGCAGGCTCAAGACCGGGGTGACACTCGCGCAGGCACAAACGCGCTTCGACGTGATCTCGCAACGCCTGGCTATGCAATATCCAGCGAGCGACAAAGGCATCAGCGTACGTGTCATGGACGAGCGGCTTGCGAGGCCAATTCCCTACGCCAACGGTGCGTTTATTATGTTTTCGGCAGTATTTCTGATCCTTGGCGCCCTCGTTCTGTTGATCGCCTGTACAAACATCGCAAACATTCTTATGGCGCGCGCCTCCGTCCGCCAAAGGGAAATGGCTATTCGCGCAGCTCTGGGCGGCGCACGGTCCCGTCTCGTCCGGCAAATGCTCACGGAAACAATTCTCATCGCTTTGTTTGGCGGTTTTGCAGGTGTGCTTCTCGGCGCATGGCTAAGCCGGCTCATGAGAGTTATCCATCTCTCGGGTTTTCCCATTCAACTAGGCTTCGGTTTCGATTGGAGAGTTTTTGCATATGCCCTGGCAGCGGTTTTCTTCACGGCTGTATTTGCTGGACTGTCGCCCGCTCTTCGCGCCACGCGCGCCGATGTCAATACGGTCTTGCATCAAGGCTGCCGCAGCGATGCCGTGGGTTCTGCCCGTCACAAAGTGCGGGGTGATCTGATGGCCGCGCAAGTCGCCGGCTCCTTGACGCTGTTGATCGTGGCCGGGCTTTTCGTCCGCAGCCTTCAAGCGGTAGAACGGATGGACCTGGGCTTTGACCCGAATCACCTTCTCAACATTCGTCTCGATCCATCGCTCAACAATTACAGCGAAACAGAGACAAACGAGTTCTATCGCTCCCTCGAAGTAAGAATCCGCTCGCTCCCGGCCGTGCAATCGGCGAGCCTTGCCTCATCTGTGCCTGTCGAATATGCGGACGGCAAACAGTCCGTTTATATTGAAGGCAGGCCCGTGCTAGCGGGCCAGCGAGCGCCCGGGGTCTTGTTCAATAACGTCGATCCAAATTACTTCGAAACGCTTCGGGCGCCCATTCTCTCCGGTCGTGCCTTCCGCGATGCGGATGACCAATCTTCGCAGCGCGTCTCCATTGTCAACGAGACCATGGCCCGCCATTTCTGGCCCGGTCAAAGTGCCGTTGGTAGGCGCTTCAGCTTGGTGGGTGATGGCGGACCATTTATCGAAATCGTCGGCATTGCGCGCAACGGCAAATACCGCAATGTCACCGAAGATCCCCAACCTTACCTTTATCTTCCTCTCGCGCAGAACTTCACAGCAGAGCGCGTTTTGCAAATACGTTCTTCGATGCCGTCGGAGTCGCTTATCGCCGAAGTCCAGCGCGAGATTCTCGCCCTCGATCGCAATGCCGTCATCGAGGACATACAGACCATGAAGCAATCTCTCAATGGCGCGCTGGGATATTTCATCTATCGCCTCGGAGCTTCGCTCGCGGCGGCCATGGGTTTGTTGGGCCTGCTTCTGGCAATCGTGGGCGTCTATGGCGTCGTCTCTTACGCTTCAACGCAGCGAACGCAAGAGCTTGGGATCCGAATGGCTCTCGGCGCATCACCGCACCAGATTCTCGTGTTGCTTCTCAGGCAAGGCACGCGACTGGTTGTCGCAGGATTGCTCTTCGGGCTTGTCGGAGCCTGGGCACTGACGCGCGCGATGACCCACATGCTGGTCGGCGTAAGCCCAAGCGATCCGCTCACTTATCTATCCGTCGCGGCGTTGCTTTCCTTCGTCACGCTACTCGCGTGCTGGATTCCTGCCCGCCGCGCTATGCGGGTCGATCCGATGGTGGCGCTGCGCTATGAGTAGCTCATCTGCCTAGCTTCCCTTCCCTCGTTCCATCTGTTCCCGGAAATATCTCTTGACGGCAAAACCTCATTACACTATTTTGCTCTAGGCCTTGATGGACATAGCCTGGAGCCGGGAGTAAATCGTGAAAAAGTCTGAACAACGTGACCTCTTTCCCGGTGCGCTTGAAATGATGATTCTCCGAACCCTCAAGCGCCAGCCCCTGCATGGCTACGCGCTCGTTCAGCACATCAAGAGAACCTCCAACGATCTCCTCCAAATCGAAGAAGGCTCGCTCTATCCCGCTCTCCAGCGCCTCCTTAAGGAAGAACTGGTCAAAGCCGAATGGGGCATCTCCTCCACAAATCGCCGTGTCCGAATCTACAAACTGACAGCCGCGGGCTCAAAGCATCTCGAGCACGAAGTATCGCGCTTTGAAAAAATGCTCGAAGGAATTACACGCGTCTTGGCGCCAGGTGAACTATGACTTGGTTCAAGCAGCTCTTCTCGCGCCGCCGTCTTTACAACGATCTTTCGGGAGAGATTCAAGAGCACCTCGAAGAAAAGATCGATGATCTCGTCGCCGGGGGCATGTCCAGAAGAGAAGCGACCGCATCCGCTCGCCGCGCGTTTGGAAATCTCACGCTCATCGAACACAACAGCCGCGAAGTCTGGCAGTGGCCTTCCATCGAAAGCGTTTTCGCCGACATTCGCTACGCCCTGCGCATGCTGCGCAAGACTCCGGGATTCACGCTGATCGCGGTCACGATCCTCGCGCTCGGGATCGGATCCAACACGGCAGTTTTCTCTCTCATTGACGCTCTGCTGCTCCGAAGTCTCGCCGTGCCTGGGCCTCAAGAGCTGGTCAAAATTTCTTTTGGCCCTCCCGGAAAGCCAGGGCCACTCTCCGGTCCCATGTTCGACCGTCTCCGCGAGCGGCAGAGCAGCTTCACGGATCTGTTCGCCTGGACGAATTCGCCAATGGTGTTGACCGAAAATGGCGTGTCGCGGGCAATTCAGGCCGCGCATGTGACAGGCTCTGCATTTCCGACATTAATGCTCAGGCCGCGTCTCGGCCGCTTGCTCGAATGGCAAGACGACGAAGCCGTCGGTGCCAACGGGCTTGCCGCAGTCATCAGTGAAGCCTTTTGGCTGGAGCATTTTCGCGGGGATCCCGACGTTATGGGCCGGACCATAATCATCGACGGTGCCCCTGCGACAATCGTCGGAGTAATGCCTCGCTCATTCAACGGGATCACTGTGGATTACGCGCCGCAGGTCGTCCTGCCGTTCGCCTTTGACATAGCTTTACACGGAGAAGCGTCTGGCCGCTTCCAGCCTGATTGGAGATGGCTTTTTACCATGGGGCGCCTCAGACCCGGGGTGAGCATCACGCAGGCGCAAGCAAATCTGGCGGGGATTGCGGGTCATGCCTTGAGGGAAGCGCTCCCGACGAATTATCAGAGTCTAGATGATCTCCGCAATGGCGCGCTTTCCCTCTCGGCCGGCCGCACAGGCGATTCACCGCTGGGAGAGGCTTACGGCCGTGCACTCTGGACATTGCAGGCGCTGGTTGGGTTGTTGCTGATCATTTGCTGTGCAAACCTGGCGAGCCTTCAATTGTCTCGCTCGCTGACCCGCCAGCATGAGCTCGTTGTACGCAGTGCGCTCGGCGCAGGCCGGCTGAGGCTGATTCGCCAACTGGTTATCGAAAGCGCGATGCTGGCGATTGCGGGCGCCGTCGCAGGCATCATGTTGTCGCAGTGGATGAGTTCCCTGCTCGTTCGCTACGTCGAACAGTCGGACTTTCCCGTCTTCCTCGATCTGCGCCCCAATGCCGCCATCTTCGCTTGGACGATCGGCCTTGCGGCGCTCACGGTGATTCTTGCTGGAGTCTTGCCAGCGCTCAACATGACGCGCTTTGACACGGAAGCGATGCTGCGGTCCGGAAAGCAGCGTGGTCTGTCTGGAAAGAAGAACCGGCTAGCAGCCCGTCTTCTGCCCTTGCAGGTGGCGCTCTCTCTTTTGCTCGTGTCGGTTGCGTTGCTCTTTGCCTTTAGTACCGGAAAGCTTTTGCGCATGGACCCGGGCTTTCGGGTAAAGGGGGTAACCCTTTTTTCGGTTAACTTCGAGCAACGCCCCGAAAAAGGAGAAGCCCGGCTCGAGCTGTATCGCAAAATGGTGGACGCGATCCGGCGCTCTCCCGGTGTAGAAGCCGCGAGCGTCCTTGCGGTTCGGCCGCTTGGCGAGGATGAGACTGATCAAAGCGCAGCTCCTGTCGAGGGAAACGGCCCAGAAGAGAAGCATTTGTTCCAAAACATTGTATGGCCCGATTACTTCGCGACGGCAGGGACGCGTGTCATCGCGGGCCGCGAATTCTCACCGTTCGACCGCACCGGCCAGCCTCCGGTGTGCATCGTGAATCAGACGGCAGCGAACTTCTTCTTCCCGCAGCAGATCGCGCTGGGCAAGCATATACGTTCAACGATGTACGAAACGACGCGCCCCCCGACCTGCGAAATTGTCGGCGTCGTAGCGGACGCGAAATATAACTCTCTTCGACAGCTCGCACCGCCAACAATCTACTATTCCTACGAGCAGGTGTTATCCACGCAGTTTGACCTTGGTTTTATCACGCGAAGCCGGGACACTTCCGCTGCCGTCGCGGCATTCAAAGACGCACTGCTTCGCTTCGCACCAGACACTCCGCTTCTGCCGGCCGTTACCATGCAACGCCAGTTGGAAGATTCCGTCGGGCGCGAGCGACTGCTGGCGGTGATGTCGTTGTTCCTCGGAGGTTTGGCGTTGTTGCTTACGTCCATCGGGCTTTATGGCTTGGAGACTCAGCGCGTGACACAGCGCACCGCCGAGATCGGACTGCGCATGGCACTAGGTGCGCAGAGGCGCGATGTGTTGTGGTCCGTTCTTCGCGAGGCGGGAAAGTTTTTTGTCGTGGGCGTGCCGATCGGTCTCGCGCTGACGGCGATCGCTTCACGTTTTATTGGCAGCCAGCTCTACGAAGTCGCGCCCCTCGATCCACGAATTCACGGGGGAACCGTTCTAGCCATGCTTGTCGTAGGATTTCTCGCCGCGTACCTGCCCGCTCGCCGCGCCACGCGCGTCGAGCCGATGGTTGCGCTGCGGTATGAGTGAAAGCTCTGTACAAATTCTCGGGTGTATTACGCGCGTCTTAGCCCGGAGGAAATCATGAATTGGTTCAAACAACTTTTTTCGCGCCGCCGCAACTACAACGATCTCTCCGACGAGATGCAGCAACATCTCGAAGAGAAAATCGAAGAACTGGTCGCCGCCGGCATGCCCCAAAAAGAGGCCACCGCCGCCGCCCGCCGCGAATTTGGAAACATGAGTTTACTGGAAGAGGATAGCCGTGACGTTTGGCGGTGGCTGTCGTTCGAGAATTTTCTCGCCGATGTGCGCTACGGATTGCGAATGTTGCGGCACAATCCCGTGTTCACCACGGTCGGCCTATTGACGATCGCCATTGGAATTGGGGCCAACGCGGCCGTCTTTAGTGTTGTGAATAGCGTCCTGCTGAAGCCGCTGCACTATCCCAATGCAGAAGAACTGGTTTCACTGCACCAGACCGCTCCGGGCGCGGCGGGACTGGCGGATTTCGAAAACGGGTTGCTGCTTTCGCCTTCGATGTACTTCACGTACTCCGAGCATAATCGGACATTTCAATCGATGGGCGTGTGGGTGACAGACACGGCGAACGTGACCGGTCTGGCCGAGCCGGAACAAGTGCGCCTCACCGCTGTGAGCGATGGCGTGCTTCAGGCGCTTGACGTTGCGCCAGCAGCGGGGCGGTGGCTCTCCCAGATTGACCAGGTTCCGCGCGGGCCGGACCGAGTGATGCTGAGCTACGGATATTGGCAGCGGCAGTTCGGCGGAGAGCGCAGCGTGATTGGGCGAAACCTAACGATCGATTCTCGGCCGCGGGAAATTGTCGGCGTAATGCCGCAAGGGTTTCGATTCGTCGATACGGACTTTGACGTAATTGTGCCGCTGGCGTTCGACCGCGGGAAGCTAATCCTGGCAGGCTTTGGATATCACGGAATCGCTCGGCTCAAGCCCGGCGCGACGATTGCAGAAGCGAACGCGGACATAACGCGCATGCTGCCGATCTGGATGGATTCCTGGACAAACGGGAAGGGGTCAAACCCTCATTTTTACGAGACGTGGAAAATTACGCCGGTGATTCGGCCGCTGAAGCAGGAAGTAGTCGGGAACGTGAGCGAAGTGCTGTGGGTGGTGATGGGGACGATTGCGCTGGTGATGTTGATCGCATGCGCGAACGTGACGAATTTGATGCTGGTGCGCGTAGAGGCGCGACAGCAGGAACTGGCGGTTCGCGCCGCGCTCGGCGCAGGCCGGGGACGCATCGTGCGGGGACTTCTCGTCGAAAGTGTGATGCTGGGACTGATCGGCGGAGTGATTGGCGTTGCGCTGGCTTATGCAGGGGCACGGTTCCTTGCAGTGGCTGGCCCAGCAAATTTGCCCCGATTGAGCGAGATTTCGATAGACACGCGGACTCTGGGATTCACTTTCGTAATCTCGGTGCTGTCGGGGCTGCTATTTGGACTGGTTCCAGCGCTTAAATACGCGGGGCCGCGAACTTCGTTGGAGCTGCGCAGCGCGGGGCGGACGAGCAGCGCGAGCCGCGAGCGGCACCGCGTGCGCAATTTCCTGGTCATAGGCCAAGTAGCAATGGCGCTCGTGCTGCTGGTGAGTGCGGGCTTGATGATTCGCACTTTCCAGGCGCTGCGAACGGTTGATCCCGGTTTTACGGATGCGCGGCATTTGCAGGTAATTAGAATCTCGATTCCGAATTTGCTGATGCCCGAGGCCGAGCGTGTCGCGCGAACACAGAACGACATTCTCGATAAATTGTCGGTGCTTCCAGGAGTGAATTCTGCGGGTTTTGTGAGCGAGATGCCAATGGAGGGACTCGATTCGGGCTGGGACTGCATCTTTGCTCAGGACAAGACCTATCCCGACGACGTGATGCCCCCGTTGCGATTGTACAAGTATATTTCTCCCGGCTTTTTGCGCACCGCGGGGACGCGTTTGATTGCCGGGCGGGAGTTCACATGGGATGAGGTGTATGGCCTCCGGCCTGTAGTGATGATTTCAGAAAATTTGGCGCGCGAGATGTGGGGCACGCCCTCGGCGGCGATCGGCAAACAATTGCGGGAGTTTTCGTCGATGCCATGGCATGAGGTGATCGGCGTGATACAGGACGTTCGTGAGAGAGGCGTGCAAGAAAACGCCCCGCCAATCGTGTATTGGCCGCCGATGATGCAGTATTTATTTGGGGCGAAGACGCCCGAGACGATGCGGACGGAGACGTTCGTGATTCGAAGCGACCGTGCGGGCACCGAAACTTTTCTGAATGAAGTGCGGGAGGCGGTGTGGTCG
>DATEWL010000328.1:0-2517 GCA_035258025.1 Candidatus Acidiferrum sp.
AACAACTCATCGTTCTCATCAATCCCGTTTCGAATCCCGATGGGCGCGACAAAATGGTGGAATGGTTTTATCGCTACCTCAAGGGCAAGACCGATCGCGCCACCATGCCCCGCGAGTCTCCGCCGTACTGGTCCAAGTACGCTTTCGTCGACATCAATCGCGACACCCATCAGCAAACCCACGAAACTACTAAAGCCGTTCACCGCATGTTTCACGAATGGCATCCCACCGTCGTCCACGATCTCCACGAAGGCTCGCCACTCCTGATGACCTGGAACGGAACCGGTCCTTACAATCCGAACATTGATCCCATCACCTATACCGAATTTCTCGAGCTCAGTTTTCACGAAGTCCAAACCATGACGGCCCTCGGAATGCCCGGCGTTTCCACTTGGAATTTCGGCGAAGCCTTCAGCCATCTCTATCTCGATTCCGTGGCCATGAATCACAACAGCATCGGTCGCGGCTACGAGACTTTGGGCAACGGCACCGCTGAAACCCTGCATTACAAGCTCCGCCCCTCGCAAACCTCCATGGAGTGGTATCGCCCCGCACCTCCTCCCGCCGAATTTGACTGGTCCGAGCGCGACAACCTCAACTACAACGAAACCGGCGCGCTTGCCGCGCTCGACTTTGCCGCTCGCAACTCCAAAGAGATGCTTCGCAATTTTTACAAGAAAGGCTGGGACTCGTGGCGCAAGGGACTCGACGAACCTCCCTACGCTTATCTCATCCCGGAAGATCAGGGAGATCGCAAACGCGTTGCCGACATGGTGGGCCGTCTCCTTGCGCAACGCATCGAAGTTGCCCGCGCCCAAAACGCCATCACTCTTAAAGAGGGCAACTTCCCTGCAGGCACCTACGTCATCCGTCTCGATCAGCCCTATCGCAATTACGCCGTCGATCTCCTCTCGCCTCAGGTATTTCCCAAAGACAAAGGCGAACCCTACGATGATGTCTCTTGGGAGTTTCCCGCGAATTTCCATCTTGCCGCCATCCCCACCGCGGATGCCTCTATTCGATCCGCGGCACTGACACCTCTGAACGAGGCGCCACGGCCGGCGGGCACCGTTTCTGGGGAAGGTCCCGTGTTTCTGCTGAAAGATACCGGCCAGGAGAGTCTTTTCGCGGCCCGCTATCGGCTCGCTGCCTTCGATGTGGAAATCGCAGGGCACCCATTCAAAGTGGGTGGCGTCGACTTTCCTGCCGGTTCCTGGATTTTGCCCGCCAAGGACGGCCTGGTCGGCGCAATTCGTTCTGTCGCCACCGAGCTTGGCTTGGACTTCGTCAGCACTTCTGCTTCTCCCGGCGTTGCGCATCACACTGCGAGCGTTCCGCGCATCGGCGTTTGGGTGCCCTGGGCTGACACCGACTCCATCGGCTGGATCCGCTACATCCTCGATCAGCGCCGCGTTCCCTATACGTATGTTCGCGACGAAGACATTCGCGCCGGTAATCTTCGGGACCACATTGATGTGCTCCTCTACGGTCACGTCGATCTCGAACTCGCTGAGCAAATTGAGGGCCTGCCCAAGCGTTGGAGCCCGATGCCCTTCAAGAAAACGCCGCAGACCCCCAGCTTCGGCACGCCCGCCGAGTCCGACGACATCACCGGCGGTATCGGTTACGCGGGCCTCGCGGAAATACAACGCTTCGTGGACAACGGCGGTTTGCTGGTAACGTTGGGTAGCGGTTCGATGCTCGCTCTCAACGGCGGCATCGTGCGTGGCGTGCGCTCTGTCGCTGGCGGCGTCCCGCGCAGCATCGCCGGCGGTGGTTCGGCTTCAGCCGCAGCCGCGCAGAATTCCGTCACACGCACTCCCGGCGCGCACGTGCGTGTCACTTTCGCTCGGCCGGATCACCCTATTGCCTATGGTTACCCGGCGCACACGCATGTCTTCCGCCAGAACTATCCGCTCTATAGCGCACCCCGCGCCTGGCTGCGCATGGCCTATTGCACTACCTGCCTCGATGGGCCCGAAGACCGTTCTGGGATCGTCCTCGAATGGGGCGACTCCGCTGGCGCTCCATTTGTCATCAGCGGCCAGGCCTGGGGCGAAGAAAATCTTCTGCGCCGCCCGGCAATTCTCGACATGCCAGTCGGCCGCGGCCACGTCGTCTCGTTCAACTTCAATCCTTTTCACCGCGACATGAATCGCGGCGATCATCGTCTCGTTTGGAATGCTATTTTAAATTGGCAAGCAATTCTTTCAGCCCCCGCATCGGCCCATGTTTCCGCGTCAGACGACTCGGATGATTCGGAACCGTAGCCTGTTTTTTTTCGCGCCCGCGTTAACAAGATGGTGACGTATTCTCACGGGTGCTTCACTTGGCGCTAATCTCGCCTACCGGGCGCCGCCATTGACCTACTGTTGCCCCATCTGTATCATCCGCGCATCCCAATTTCATTTCTATCGGAGAGGCTCCCCATGTTGAAGCGTGCGAGATACGTTGTCGCGATATATGTCGTAGCGATCACAGTGGCTGTGCTGCTAGTTTCTCCTTTTTTGTTGCAGG
>DATEWL010000329.1:0-4173 GCA_035258025.1 Candidatus Acidiferrum sp.
CTAAGCGTTCGACTTCCTCGATGGACGCTGTTACCCGCCGGTTGCTGTCAGTTTGCTTCAACGGGGGTATAATCCCGATTGTTCCAGCAATCGGCGCCGCCTGCTGGATGCGGGCGCGTAACGCCCGCAGCAAACCGTCGGTCTAAGGTAAGGAGGCCCTATGAACACCTTGGAAGCTCTTGAGCCCAGGACCATCAGAACTATCGGGCGCCGCTCGTTTCTTCGCGTGACTGCCGTCGCGGGTGGAGGCTTGCTGCTCTCCGCGTACGTCGATCCTGTCGAGAAGGCTCTTGCGCAAGCGCCGCAGGGGCCGCCGCCTGCGGTGCTCACTCCCAACGCGTTCATACGCATTTCGTCTGAAGGCATCGTGACCATCACGGCAAAAAATCCTGAAATTGGTCAGGGCATCCGCACCATGCTGCCGATGCTCATCGCGGAAGAGCTCGACGTGGATTGGAAAGACGTCCGGATCGAGCAGGGTGACGTCAACTTCGCAAAATATGGTTTGCAGGTTGCGGGTGGCAGCACCGCAACGCCGAACAATTGGATTCCTATGCGGCAGGTTGGAGCCGCTGGCCGCCAGATGCTTATTGCCGCGGCTGCGCGGACTTGGTCTGTTGCGGAATCCGAATGCACGACCGCGTCCGGGCGAGTGCAACACGAAGCGACGAGCCGCTCGCTCGGTTATGGAGAGCTAGCTGCGAAAGCTGCGCAGTTAACTCCGCCGGATCTTGGAGCTGTGAAAATAAAGGATCCCAAAGATTTCAAAATCATCGGTAAGTCCATCCCGAGCGTGGACAATGCGGCCATCGTTCGAGGAAAGCCTCTCTATGGCATCGATTTCAGACTGCCGGGAATGCTGTGGGGCGTGTTCGCAAAGTGCCCGGTCTTCGCTGGGAGAGTTGTCAGCGCGAATCTCGATGTGATCAAAGCCATTCCCGGGGTGCGGCAAGCTTTTATCGTGGAAGGCGGATCTGATTTGACGGGGCTGCTGTGCGGCGTGGCCATCGTTGCTGATACGTGGTGGACGGCACACACCGCGCGGCAAAAGTTAGATGTGAAGTGGGACGAAGGCCCGACCGCGCAGCAGAGCAGCGAAGGTTTCGCTAGCAAGGCCGTCGAGCTTTCCAAACAAAGGCCTGCGCGCTCGCTGCGCAGCGACGGTGATGCCGACGCCGCTTTGCAATCCGCCGCGAAAGTCGTGGAAGGAGACTACTTCTATCCGTTCCTCGCGCACGCGCCGCTGGAGCCGCAGAATTGCACCGCGCGCTTTCAAGACGGCAAGCTGGAAATGTGGGTGCCCAGCCAGACGCCGCAGCGCGGCTTGACGCAGGTCGCGAAAACGCTAGGCATCGCGGAAAGCGACGTAACGATTCACTTGCCGCGGATGGGTGGTGGCTTCGGGCGGCGACTGACGAATGACTATATGATCGAAGGGGCGTGGATCGCGAAGCAACTTGGCGGAACGCCCGTCAAGCTGCTCTGGTCACGCGAAGACGACATGCATCACGATTTTTATCGTCCGGCAGGCTTTCACTTCTTAAAGGGCGGCGTCGATTCTTCCGGGAAGCTCGTCGCGTGGCGTAATCATTTCGTTAGTTTTGGCGAAGGCGAACGGTTCGCGCCCAGTGCTCAGATTTCTCCCGACGAATTCCCTGCGCGCTTCGTTTCGAACTTCGCAACGCACGCTTCTGTCATGGCGCTGGGCGTGCCCACCGGCGCGATGCGGGCCCCGGGAAGCAACGGTATCGCTTTTGTGATGCAGTCCTTTATCGACGAACTCGCACACGCGGCCGGTGCGGATCCTGTGAAGTTCCGGCTTGCATTGCTCAACACTCCAGCCTTCGATGCCGCGCCAGCGCCTGCCGGCGGTCAACAGACTCCGCCTGCTTTTCTCTTTAATGCTCCACGGATGCGCGGGGTCCTCGAACTTGTTGCGGAAAAGTCCGGTTGGGGATCGCGCATATTGCCGAAAGATACAGCTATGGGCGTCGCGTTCCACTTCAGCCATCGCGGATATTTCGCGGAAGTCGCGGAGGTTCGCGTCACATCGGAAACGCATCTCAAAGTGAACAAAGTTTGGGTCGCCGGCGACGTCGGCGGCCAGATCATCAATCCTACCAGTGCTCTGAACGAAGTTCGGGGCTCGGTAATCGAAGGGCTCAGCCACCTTATGGGCTACGAAATCACCATCGAGCGCGGCCGCGCCATGCAAAGCAATTTCCATGAATATCCGCCGCTGCGCATGAACCAGGCGCCTCCCGACATTGAAGTGCATTTCCTCCTGACCGACAATCCGCCGACGGGACTCGGCGAGCCGGCGCTTCCGCCGATTTTGCCTGCTGTTTGCAATGCGATTTTCACCGTCACCGGCAAACGCATCCGGTCTCTTCCCCTGGCGAAACAAGGCTACATGTGGGCCTAAGCGTTCGGGGCGATTGAAACACGTTCACGCTTCACGGATTTTTGCAGTGCGGCAAAGTCGAAAAGTTGCGTGAATTCGCACGCCGTGCAAAAATCCCAGCATGCAAAACACACAAATCTGGCTCGCTTCTGAGATATTGCTGTCGGTAGTCTTTTGCGCTGTATCGACAAAAGCTCAAACCACGCGGCCCGACGGCGAAAAACAGCTCGCGCACGACATCTACAAACAGTTCATCGAAATTCAGTCCGGATTTACGACTGGCGCGACAACTCCGGTTGCAGAAGCAGCCGCTGCGCGTTTGAAAGCGGCCGGCTTCTCCGACGCCGATATTTTCGTTGGCGGCGCAATTCCAAAGAAAGCCAATCTCGTCGTGCGCTATCACGGCACCGGCGCGCACAAACCCATTCTCTTGCTCGCCCACATCGACGTCGTCGAAGCCAAACGCGAAGACTGGAGCACTGACCCATTTCAGTTCATCGAGAAGGATGGTTTCTTTTACGGCCGCGGGACCGGTGACGACAAAGCTCAGGCCGCTGTCTGGATCGCCAACCTCATCCAGTACAAAAAGGAAGGATTCAAACCTGACCGCGACATCATCGTCGCACTGACCGCCGACGAAGAAGGCGGCGGGCCGTACAACGGCGTCGATTGGCTTTTGAAAAATCACCGCGATCTGATTGAAGCGGATTTAGCACTCAACGAAGGCGGCTGGGGCGAAGAATCCAAAGGCAAACAAATCTCGAACGATTTGCAGGTCAGCGAAAAGTACGTGCTGAATTTTCGCTTCGAAGTGCGCAACAAAGGCGGCCACAGTTCGATGCCGGTCCACGATAATGCCATCTATCACCTCGCCGGCGCTTTGACGCGGCTTGGCGAATTCGGCTTTCCTTTGAAAACCAACGAAGTCACCGCAGCTTACTTCCAGCAAATGGCAAAGATCGAAACCGGCGCCATCAAGGACGATCTCGCGAAGGTCTCTTCCGGTTCGCAGGAAGCCATGGAGAAAGTTGCCGCAGCGTCACCCGCCTGGAATTCCACTCTGCGCACCACTTGCGTCGCCACGATGCTTGAAGGCGGCCACGCCATCAACGCGCTGCCGCAGCTGGCCGCTGCCACCGTGAACTGCCGTGTCTTGCCGGAAGATTCACCCGAATACGTTCTCGGCGCGCTTCAAAAAGTCGTCGCGGATGATCAGGTCAGCGTCAAGCAATTGAGCGAGTTCAGCAAAGCTGCCGCGTCGCCGATGCGCCCGGACTTGCTCAAAGCCGTCAGCGAAATCACCAACAGCATGTGGCCCGGTGTCCCGACGGTTCCGATCATGGTCATGGGCGCCACTGACGGTCGTTATCTCCGCGCCGCCGGTATCCCTTGCTACGGCATCCAGGGATTCTTCATAGACCGCGACGACATTCGCTTCCACGGGCGCGATGAGCGCCTGGGCGTCCAATCTTTCTACGAAGGCCAGGCCTTCCTGTACGAGCTGGTTAAGCGCCTTTCGACATCAGCCAAGTAAAGCTCGAGCCGAAACAACGTGGTCTAACAAAAACGCGTTCATGCATTCTGCCGCAATCGCACGATGAGGTTGTGCACGCTCCGCGCCAAGTCTGCCACTTCACCGCGGCCTTCAATCTCAAGCTCGATCGCGTTATCTCCCTGCGCGGCGTGATCCACAGCCTCGCGCAAGCTAATCAGCGGTTTCACCACCTGGCGCGGCAAAATAAAACTCACCCAAATGCTGAACAACAGCG